>DATGPY010000103.1:0-6432 GCA_035304465.1 Acidimicrobiales bacterium
GCTCAGCGCGCCCCGCAGGGCCTCGGCCAGCGCCGTCGACGGCAGCGCCCGCGCCCCCGCCCGCAGCCCCGAGGGCAGCTCGTCGAGAGGGAACACCATCCCCGACAGCAGCAGCAGCCCGACGAACACCGCGTTGGCGACGGCCAGCGTGACGAGCGCTCGCAGCCGCCCGGCGACCGCCAGGGCCATGCCGCTGAACGCGGCGACCGCGAGCACGACGGCCGCCACCAGCGGCAGCGGCTCGACCTCCGGCGACCAGCCCAGCGCCAGCGCCGACGCGACGAGCACGACCGCCTGGACGGCGATGACGGCCAGCACGGCGAGCGCCTTGGCCGCGACCAGCCGGGGCCGGCCGAGCGGGGTGGTGCCGAGGCGCTTGAGCACGCCGTAGGAGCGGTCGAAGCCGGTGGCGATGGCCAGGTTCGTGAAGGCGGTCGCCAGGACCGCGAGCGCGAGGGTCCCGGGGGCGAGGAAGTCGACGGCGTCGCCCTCGATCGGCAGCACGTCGACCAGCGAGAAGAACACGAGCACGGCCACCGGGATGCCCATGGTCAGCAGGAGCGACTCGCCGTTGCGGAGCGTCAGCGCGAGCTCCAGCCGCAGCTGGGCGAGCAGTGCCCTCACGGCGCCTCCCCCGGCGGGTCGGCGGCCGAGGGCTGCTGCCCGGTCAGCCGCAGGTAGACGTCCTCGAGCCGCTGGCGGCCGGCGCGCAGGTCGCCGAGCGGCAGGTCGTGCTCGGCGAGCCAGGCGGTGAGGGCCGCCACCGTCGCCGGCGCGGGCGGGGCGGCGACGACGTAGTCGCCGGGCGCCACCTCGACGACCTCGACGCCTCCGAGGTGCCGGGCCAGCGCGGCCCGGTCGATGTCCGGCGGTGCCCGGAACCGGAGCCGCTCGTCGCCCGCTCCGGCGCTCGTCAGCTCGTCGACCGTGCCGTCGGCCACCAGCCGGCCGCCGACGACGATCACGACCCGGTCGGCGATGCGCTCGGCCTCGTCCAGGTCGTGGGTGGTGAGCACGACGGTCACGCCCTCGTTGCGCAGGTCGGACACGACCCGGCGGATGACCTGCCGGCCGGCGGGGTCGACCCCCGCGGTGGGCTCGTCCAGGAAGGCCACCTGCGGCCGCCCGACGAGCGCGAGGGCGAGGGCCAGCCGGCGCTGCTCGCCCCCCGACAGCTGGCGACAGGTGCGGCGCTCGAGCCCGGCGAGGCCGAGGCGCGCGAGGAGCTCGGCCGGGTCGAGCGGGTCGCGGTAGAGCGCCGCCGCGTGACGCAGGGCCTCCAGCACCCGGACGCCCGGGTGGATGCCACCCTCCTGCAGCATGACGCCGATGCGCTCGGTCAGCGCCCGTCGGTCGCGGCGGGGGTCGAGCCCGACGACCGACAGGCGGCCGGACGCCGGCCGGCGCAGGCCCTCGAGCGCCTCGATCGTCGAGGTCTTGCCCGCCCCGTTGGGGCCGAGCACGCAGGTGACCTGGCCGGCGTCGGCCCGGAACGACAGGTCGTCGACCGCGGTCACCGAGCCGTAGGTGATGGTGAGCGACTCGACCTCGACGGCGGCCATGGCGGCAGCGACGCTACCCCGGCCGCGGGCGCGACCCGAAGTGCCGGTGTGACCGGCCGGAGCCGCCCTCGGGGCGCGGCACCACCCCTGCCCGGGGCGCACATCGCGTGCGGGTCGCCGCCGGCCCCGCCGGTAGCCTCGGTGGCCATGCTCGACCTGCGGCGCATCCGAACCGAGCCCGAGGCGGTCATCGCCGCGCTCGACCGGCGCGGCCCGGGCACGTCCGACCCGGTCAAGCGGGTCGTCGAGCTCGACGCCGAGCACCGGCGGGTGAGCGCCGAGCGCGACGAGGTGCGGGGCCGCGTCAAGGCGCTGTCCAAGGAGGTCGGGCGCCTGCGGGGCCAGGGCCGCCAGGACGAGGCCGAGGCCCGCATGGCCGAGAGCCGTGCGCTGGGCGAGCGGGTGAAGGAGCTGGCCGCCGAGGCGGACCGCCTGGCCGAGGAGATCCGCTCGACGCTGCTGGTCGTCCCGAACACACCCAGCGAGGAGGCGCCCGACGGGGCGGGCGACGCCGACAACGTCGTGCTGCGCACCGAGGGCTACGACCCGGACGCCTACGGCCCGCACCAGCGGGTGCCCCACTGGGAGATCGGCGAGCAGCTCGGGCTGCTCGACCTCGAGCGCGCGGCGAAGATCTCCGGCTCGATGTTCGTGATGTACCGCGGCTGGGGGGCGCGCCTGCTGCGGGCCATGGTGCAGCTCAGCCTCGACCGCAACGCCGACGCCTACGTCGAGGTCCGCCCGCCCACGCTGGTCCGCACCGAGACGATGGTCTCGACCGGGCACCTGCCGAAGTTCGCCGACGACGCCTACCACGTCGAGCGCGACGACCTGTGGGCGATCCCCACCGCCGAGGTCCCGTTGACCTCGCTGCACCGTGACGAGATCCTCGACGCCCGCGACCTGCCGCTGCGCTACTGCGCCTACACCTCGTGCTACCGCCGCGAGGCCGGGGCCGCCGGCAAGGACACCCGGGGCCTGCTGCGGGCCCACGAGTTCGACAAGGTCGAGCTGCTGGCGGTGGCCGCCGACGCCGAGCAGGCGATCGCCTGCCAGGAGGACGTGCTCGCCCGCAGCGAGGGCCTGCTGCGTGACCTCGGGCTGGCGTACCGGGTCGTCGACCTGTGCGCCGGCGACCTCGGCGCCTCGGCGGCCCGCACCTGGGACATCGAGGCCTACGCCCCGGGCGTCGACCAGTGGCTCGAGGTCTCGTCGGTGTCGTGGTTCGGCGACTACCAGGCCCGGCGGGCCAACATCCGCGTGCGCCCGGCGCCGGCGGTC
Source organism: Acidimicrobiales bacterium (assembly GCA_035304465.1). Classification (GTDB taxonomy): domain Bacteria; phylum Actinomycetota; class Acidimicrobiia; order Acidimicrobiales; family VFJN01; genus ZC4RG19. Next base: position 2,844 of record DATGPY010000103.1, read on the forward strand.
GGGCCCGACGGCACCGTCGCCAAGCCGAAGGGGACCGTCGTCGCCCACACGGTCAACGGCTCGGCCATGGGCTGGCCCCGCACCGTCGCCGCCTACCTCGAGACCCACCGGCAGCCCGACGGCTCCGTGGCCGTCGTCGAGGCGTTGCGGCCCTACCTCGGCGGGGCCGTCGCCATCACGCCGCCCTGACCACCGCGGCCCCGCTCGCCGGTCGCGGACTGGCGGCCCCGACGCGGATCGTGGTTAACCTCGGGACCGGCTCCGCACCCCCTCGGGGCCTCGTGAGCCGTTCGAGCCACCGTGGGTGGCCTACCGCCTGCGCGCCGCCCGCCGGCGCCGTGGCGGCCATGTCAGGGAAGGCACGGAACGAAGGATGCGACGCGTCTGGGCCGCGCTGGCCCTCTACTCCGGGAAGCACGCCGGCATCGTCGGCGCGGTGGGCCTGGCCATCACGCTGGCCCTGGGGCTCGGGGTCACCCGGCTCGAGTTCTCGACCGGGCAGGACTCGTACCTGAACAAGGACGAGCAGACCTACATCGACAACGTCGAGTACCAGGGCCTCTTCGGCGGGCAGGCCATGGTCAGCCTGTTCACGATGGAGGAGGGCTCGACGGTCGTCGACCTGTTCACGCCCGAGAACATCGAGCACCTCCGCGAGGTCGAGGAGACGCTGCGGGCGACCGAGGGCGTCGAGACCGTCATCAGCCCGCTCACCGCGCTCGAGTTCACGCAGGCGATGGTCACCGGGCCGCCGGACGACCCGGAGGACGTCACCCGCAGCCCGGCCGGCCTCGCGCTCCTCGGCGCCCGCGAGCGCGAGCCCGATCCCGCCGCGCAGGCGGTGCGGCTCGAGGACTCGGTGACGACGCTCGACCGCATCGCAGCGGTCGAGGGGCCCCGGACGTTCGAGAACCCCGAGTGGGTCGAGTTCCTGCTGTTCGACAACCGGGGCGAGATCCGCAAGTCGCTGCGCCCGTTCTTCCCGGACGAGACCCACGCGCAGATGGTGACCCGGCTCGTCGGGAACGCATCGATCGAGGAGGAGGGCGAGGCCGCAGAGCTGGTCACCGAGGTGGTGCAGGCGGCGCCGTTCGAGAACGCCGAGACGACCACCACCGGCGCCGCCTCGCTCCTCAAGGACCTGAACGACTACCTGCGGGGCGGGATGTTCACCCTGTCGGCCATCGCCCTCGGGATCATGGTCGTGATCCTGGTGCTGCTGTTCGGGGTCCGCTGGCGCCTCCTGCCCCTCGCCATCGTCCTCGTCGGCATCGTCTGGGCCTTCGGGCTGGCCGGCTACCTCGGCATCCCGCTGTCGGTCGTCACCATCGCCGGCCTGCCGGTGATGCTCGGCGTCGGCATCGACTACGCGATCCAGATGCACTCCCGGATCGAGGAGGAGGTCGTCATCGACCGCTCCCGTCACCCGATCCAGGAGGCGGCGGTCAACCTGGGGCCGGCGCTGCTCGTCGTCACCTTCGACGCCATCTTCGCCTTCCTCGCCCTGCGGTTCGCCCGGGTGCCGATGATCCGCGACTTCGGTCTGCTGCTGGCCGTCGGCATCGCGGTGATCTGCCTCACCAGCATCGTCGGGACGCTCGCCACCCTCGGCATCCGCGAGTTCCGGTCGCCGACGAAGGGGCGGGACTTCAGCCACGGCGTCCTGGCCCGGCTGGTGGCCTGGCTGGGGCGGCTGCCCCAGACCACCGCCGTCCCGCTGGCGATCGCCAGCGTCGCCGTGTTCGCCGGCGGGATCGTCGTCGAGGACCGGCTGGCCATCGAGAGCGACGTCGAGGAGTGGGTCGACCAGGACTCCCAGGTGATCCGCGACATCGACACCCTGAAGGCCGAGACCGGGTCGTCGGCGGAGCTGGGCATCTACATCGAGGCCGAGGACGTCTTCAGCGACGAGACCGCGGCGTTCGTCACCGAGTTCGCCAACGAGCAGCTCGCCGAGCGGCCCGACGACCTGCTGACCGCGTCGTCGATCGTCACGACGGTGGCGTTCCTCATCGAGATGCCCGACACGACCCCGCTGCCGCCCACCGGCGAGGACGTCCGCCGGGCCTACGAGGTGGCGCCGCCGGACATCCAGCGGGCGCTGGTCAACCCGGAGGCGAGCGCGCTCAACCTCGTCTTCCGCACCGGGCCCGGGTCGCTCGAGGAGCGGGCCGTCTACACCAACGAGATCCGCGACCAGCTCGAGGCGGGGGAGACCGCCGGCGGCGTCGTCATCCCCGAGGGCGTGCGGGCCACGCCGTCGGGCCTGGCGGTGGTGGGCGTCGGCCTGCTGGAGAACATCCGGGCCAACCGCATCCTCCTCACCTACCTGGCCATCGCGTTCGTCTTCGCCTTCCTCACGATCCGGCTGCGCAGCGTCGTGCGGGCCCTGCTGTCGATGGTGCCGGTGCTCATCGCCACGGGCGCGGCGTCGCTCGCCGCCTGGATCCTCGGCCTCGAGCTCAGCCCCATGACGGCCGTCGGCGGGCCCCTCGTCGTCGCGCTGTGCACCGAGTTCACCTCGCTGATCCTCCTGCGGTTCATCGAGGAGCGGCAGCGCGGCCACTCGCCGGAGGAGGCCATCGACGTGACCTCCCGGCGCACCGGCCGGGCCTTCATCGTCTCGGCCCTCACCGCGGTGGCCGGCGTGGCGGTCATCTCGCTGTCCTCGCTGCCGCTGCTGCGGGACTTCGGCCGGGTCGTGGCCATGAACGTGGCCGTCGCGCTGCTCTCGGCGCTCGTCTTCCTGCCCCCGATGCTCGTGTGGGCCGAGGAACGGGGCTGGGTGACCCGGGGCCTGCGCCGACGGCCCCCCGCCGAGGCGCCCGCCGCCGACATCGCCCGGACCGTCCCGGCCGAGCAGCGCTGAGCTCGCGCTGGCCGCGGCACCCACCGCGGCCCGCGCCCGCCCCGTCCCCCCGGGGTCGGTAATCCGGCGTGATCGCGGGGGGACGGCGGTAACGTGACTGGCGCTCACCAAGACCCAGGGCCGAGAGCGGACGGCCCGACGGCTGCCCGGGGCCGCGTGACAGCGGGGAGGGGACCGTGATGCGCACGACAGATCGCCAGCGACCGCCGCGGCACCCAACGGACGCGTGACGGATCACCGGGCGTCGGCGCCGGCCGACGTCACCCTGCCGGTCGACGTGCCGCCCGTCGACGAGGCCGGGCCCGGGCCGGGCCCGCCGCCCGAGGACGGCGGGGGCGAGGCCGCGCTGCGCCTCGACCGCCTCACCAAGGTGTACCCGGGGGCGCCGCGCCCGGCGGTGGACGCCCTCGACCTGGCCGTCCCCCGGGGCGAGCTGGTCGCGCTGGTCGGCCCCTCCGGGTGCGGCAAGACGACCACGCTCAAGATGATCAACCGCCTCGTCGAGCCGACCAGCGGCACCGTGTGGCTCGACGGCGTGGACGTGCGCAGCCTGCCGGTGCACGAGCTGCGGCGGGGCATCGGCTACGTCATCCAGCAGGCCGGCCTCTTCCCGCACCGCAAGGTGCGGGACAACATCGCCACCGTCCCCCGGATGCTCGGCTGGCCCCGCCGCCGCATCGACGACCGGGTCCACGAGCTGGCCGAGCTGCTCGACCTCGA
>DATGPY010000104.1:0-10837 GCA_035304465.1 Acidimicrobiales bacterium
ACCCGGCACCGACAGCTCCGCGTGCGACCCCGTCGCCGCCCGCGACCCGTCACCCACCGGATCGAACCACGACCAGTGCGACCCCAACGACGCGGAGGAGAACTCGTCCGACACCAACCCCGCCCCCGACGGCGGCGGCTCGTCGTCGTCGCCGACCGACACGGTCACGGTGGCGGGCCCGGCGACCGCGCCGTCGTCGTCGGCCACCGTGTACGCGAAGGCGTCCTCGCCGGTGAAGCCGCCCGCGGGCGTGTAGGTGACCGCGCCGGTCGCCGGGTCGACGCTGGTCGAGCCGTGGGCCGGGCCGTCCACGACCGTGACCGACGAGGGCACGAGCGCGCCGTCCGGGTCGCTGTCGTTGGCCAGCACGTCGATCGTCACCGGGGTGCCGGCCGCCGTGGCGGCCACGTCGTCGACGACGATCGGCGGTCGGTTCGGCGGCGGGGGCGGCGCCTCGCCGTCGACCTCGGTCACAACGACGTCGCCGAAGGTGACCTGCGCCCGGTGGGCGATGAGCAGCGCCGAGCCGTTGGCCTTGGCGAAGGTGGTGTCGAGCGCCTCGACCGTGACACCGGCGCTCTCCGGCTGACCGGCGGGGAAGACCGTCATGCGGTAGTGGTCGCCCTGGTCGGTGCGCTGGACGCTGGCCCGGAAGACGTAGGTCTGTCCCGGGGCCAGGCTGAAGCCGCTGTCGTCGGCGGCCAGCACGTCCTCGTCCGCGCTGGAGATCTCGACCCGGGGCGGGTGGCCGTAGAGCCCCCGGTACCACGCGAGCGCGCCGCTCGGGCGCCAGCCCGCCCGGGGCTGCATCCCCGGCTGGTGGGGCGGCGCCTCGGTGTGGCCGGTCCAGCGGAGGAGGAACCCGACCGCGCCGTCGTTGGCGTAGAGGCTGTGGACCGTGACCGGCACCTCGATCTCGTAGTCGGTCCAGGTCACGTCGCCGACCGCGAGCAGGCGGTCGTAGCCGGACACGTCGTTGCGCACGCCGCCCCCGGTGACCGACCACCGGCCGTCGACGACGTCGACGACGTCGGTCGGGTGCGTGGCGCCGGCCCACTCGACGCGGGTGGGCAGCGGCCAGGTCGTGTCCGGGTGGTGGACCAGCGTCACCGTGCGCCGTGTCTCGTTGCCGGCCCGGTCGGTGGCGGTGATGACCACCTCGTTGTCGCCCTCGCCCAGGGTGGCCCTGTCGATCTCCACGTTGAAGTCGCCCGGCTGCAGCAGGCGGGGGTGGTCGTCGCCGATCGTCAGCGGCTGCTCGGGACCGCCGTTCAGCGACCAGGTCAGCGACTCGACGTCACCGTCGGGGTCGGTGACCCGCCCGAGCACGTTGGCCCACTGCTGCGCGTGGCCGGTGGCGCCGACGTGCTGGACGTCGCCGTACCAGACGTCGACGACCGGGGCCGAGCCCTGCGCCGACGCCGGGAGCGCCGCCGACCCGACGACCACGCTCGCCGCCGCCGCGACGGCCACCAGCCGCCCCGCGCGCGGGCGCCGCCCGTCCGATCGCGATCTCCGCACCTTCCACCTCCGGTCCCCGCCGAGGCACCTTCCGCCCGTCGTGCGGCCGGGACGTTAGCGGACCGCCGAGGGCGGTGGCGCGACCCCTCGTCGACCACCCAGCGCGGCCGCCCACCTGCTACCGTCGCGCCGGCAGGACAGGACCCGACGGCGGGCGGAGGCGGGACGTGCAGTTCAGTGTGGTCGTGTGCACCCACAACGGGTCGGCGCGCCTGCGCCGATCCCTGGGGTCGGTGCTGGCGCAGGAGGCGGCGGACTTCGAGGTGGTGGTGGTCGACGACGGCTCGACCGACGACACCGCCGCTGTCGTCCAGGACCACGACGCCGCCAACCTGCGCTACGTGTGGCGCCCCAACGGCGGCCTCTCGGCCGCCCGCAACACCGGCCTGCGCGAGGCGCGCGGGCAGTTCGTCATCTTCCTCGACGACGACGACTGGGCCGAGCCCGACTGGCTGCGCACGCTCGCCGGTGCCCTCGACGAGGGCACCGGCGTCGTCAGCTGCGGCTGCTGGATGCACGACCCCGACGGCACCCACGCCGAGGTGCACCTCCCCCGCACGATGCCGGCGGCGTTCGGCGGGGTGACCGCGCTGTTCCTCGCCGGCACCTTCGCCGCCCGCCGCTCGCTCTACGAGGCCATCGGGGGGTACGCCGAGGACATCCCCACCTCGCACCAGACCGAGGTGGCGCTGCGGCTCACGCCCGCGCTGGCCCGGGCCGGGCTCACGGTGGCGACCGTCGACCGCCCCCTCGTGCACATCGAGCGCCGGCCGGCGGGCCAGCGCCGGCGCCGCCCCGACACCGTGCTGCGGGGCGCCGAGTACCTGATCGACCGCCACGGCGACCGGCTGGCCCTCTCCCCCGACGCGCTCGCCGACTACCACGCCGTCGCCGCGGTGGCCGCGCACCAGGTCGGCGACCGGCGCCGGAGCCGGCACCACTTCCGGGCGGCCTTCCGGCTCGACCCGACCAACCCCCGCCACGCCGGGCGGTTCGTGCTCTCGCACCTGCCGCCCGCAGCTGCGAAGATCTGGGGTCGCCACGCCCTGTCGGCCGGCGGTGGCGGCGACCCCGCCCCACCCGTCGAGGAGGCTCCCGCCGATGCCGCACCGACCCCCCGCCGCGAGGCCGAGATGAGCGCCGGGCCCGCCACCGCCACCGGACCGCGCACCCCCACCGGCCGGGTGGCCCGGCGGCTGCGGCGCGCCGCGACGCTCGCCCGCCCCGGCGCGGCGCGGGGCGTCCTCGCCGCCCAGCGCTCGGGCCGGGCCGGACCGGACGGGGACCACCTGGCCGCGGCGGTCGCCTGGCTGGGCCGGGCGCAGGACGCCACCCCCGACGGCGGCGTCGCCGCCAGCTACAGCCTGCTGGACGGCTGGAACCCCTCCTACCCCGAGACGACCGGCTACATCGTCCCGACGCTGCTGCACCACGCCGAGGCCACCGGCGACGACGAGAGCCGGCGCCGGGCCCGGCGGATGGGCGAGTGGCTGGCCGAGGTGCAGCGGGCCGACGGCTCGATCGGACGGGGCGTCTGGGAGGGCCCCGCCGACGCCGACAAGCCGGCCGAGGTGTTCAACACCGGGCAGGTGCTCTTCGCCTACCTGGCGCTGACCGAGACCGGGCTCGAGCCGCTGGAGGACGCCGCCCGCCGGGCCGCCGGCTGGCTCCGCGACGTGCAGAACCCCGACGGGTCCTGGACCGCGCACTCGCTGCACGGCGTGCCCCACACGTACTACGCGCGGGTCACCTGGGCGCTCGCGCGGGCCGGCCGGCTGCTCGACGAGCGCGACCTCACCAAGGCGGCCGGGCGGGCCGTCGACTGGGCGCTGGCCCAGCGCCGGGAGGGCGGCTGGATCGACCTCATGGCGTTCACGCCCGGCACCGACCCGCTCACCCACACCGTCGCCTACACCATCGAGGGGCTGCTGGAGTGCGGCCTGGTGCTCGACCACGAGCCCGCGTGGCGGGCGGGTGCCGAGGCCTGCGAGGCCTTCGCCCGCTCCTACCGGGCGGCCGACGGCTGCAGGCTGCCGAGCGGCGGTGTGGCCGCCACCCTGCGCCCCGACTGGCGGGGCTCGGCCACCTACGACTGCCCGACCGGCACCGCCCAGCTCGCCCTCTGCCTGCGGCGGGTCGCCGCGGTCGACGGGCGCGACGACCTGCGCGAGGTCGCCGACGACCTGCTCCGGGCGGTGAAGGTGGCCCAGGCCGGGCCGTCCGCGCCGCCCGACCAGCGGGGCGGCGTCCCGGGCTCGATGCCGATCTGGGGGCGGTACGCGTCGTTCAAGTACCTCAACTGGGCCACGAAGTTCGCCGCCGACGCGCTGCTCGACGCCGTCACCGGCGGGCTGCCCCGGCTCCGGTACGGGTGAGGTCGCCGGTGGCACCGCTGGTCCACGTCGTCGGCGCCCGGCCCAACTTCGTCAAGGCCGCGCCGGTCGTGGCCGCCCTGGCCGGCCGGGACCAGGTCCTCGTCCACACCGGCCAGCACTACGACGAGCGCATGTCCGACGTCTTCTTCCGGCAGCTCGGCCTGCCGGAGCCCGACGTCGACCTGGGCGTCGGCTCGGGCAGCCACGCCCGGCAGACCGCGGCGCTGCTCACCGCCCTCGAGGACGAGCTCCTGCGGCTGCGGCCGCGGCTGGTCGTCGTCTACGGCGACGTGAACTCCACGCTGGCCGCGGCCCTGGTGGCGGCCAAGCTGCACGTGCCGGTGGCCCACGTCGAGGCCGGCCTGCGCAGCTTCGACGACACGATGCCGGAGGAGATCAACCGCCGGGTCACCGACACGCTCGCCGAGCTGCACTTCGTCACCAGCCCCGAGGCCATCGGGAACCTGGCCCGCGAGGGGGTCCCCACCGACCGGGTCCACTTCGTCGGCAACCCGATGATCGACACCCTGCTGGCCAACCTCGACCGCTTCGACGTGGCCGCGGCCCGGCGGGCGGTCGGCCTCGACCCCGAAGGGGCCTACGGGCTCGTGACGCTCCACCGGCCGGCCAACGTCGACGACCCCCGGGCCATCGCCGCGCTGGTGGTGGCGCTCAAGGAGGTCGCCGGCACCCTCCCCCTCGTCTTCCCCGTGCACCCCCGGGGCCGGGCCGCGTTCGAGCAGGCCGGCCTCACGTCGATCGCCGGGGTCACCGTCGTCGACCCGCTCGGCTACATCGAGTTCGTGTCGCTGATGCGGGGGGCGGCGCTGGTCGTCACCGACAGCGGCGGGGTGCAGGAGGAGACGACCGTGCTGCGCGTGCCGTGCATCACGGTCCGCCCCAACACCGAGCGGCCGATCACCATCACCCACGGCACCAACCGGCTGAGCACCGTCGAGGACCTCCCCGCGGCCGCCCGCGCCGCCCTGGCCGCCGGGGCGCCCCCGGCCGACCGGGTGCCGCCGCTGTGGGACGGCCGGGCGGGGCAGCGCATCGCCGAGGTGCTCGCCGCTTGGCTCGACGGCTGACCGCGGCCGGCCTCAGCCCAGCAGCCCTCCGAGGAACGCGGCGAGCTGCTTGACGTGGTCGGCCCGGTCGAGCCGGCGCGCGGCCGCGTCGCAGGCCTGGGTCAGCGCCTCGGACGACGCCCGTCCCGAGGCCAGCAGCTCGACGACCCGGGCGGCGATCTCCTCGGGACCGGCCGCGGCGTCGACCACGAGCCCGCAGCCGGTGGCGCGGACCAGATCGGCGATGTCCCAGCCGACGTCGGTCGTGACGACCCCGGCACCGGAGGCGACGTACTCGCCGAACTTCGTCGGGTACGAGACCTCGTTGACGAGGTGGGGCCGGCGGACGATGAAGCCCAGCTGGGTGGCGCGCAGGTGCTCGGCCACCTCGGGCGGCGAGTGGGCCGCCACCATGCGGACGACGCCGTCGGGCAGCGCCCGGCGCAGCACCTCGGCCCGCTCGTCCCGGCTGACGACGAGGAAGCGCAGGTCGGGGTCGAGCCGGTGCATCGCCGCCCAGATCTCGGCCAGCACCGGCAGGTTCTGCCAGGGTGCGCCGGTGCCGATGTAGGTCATGGCGCCCGGGCCCGGCGGCCGCAGGCGGAACGTCGAGCGGTCGACGACGGTCGGCGCCACGGCGACCGGCATGTCGCCGACGCGTGCACGCAGCAGCTCGGCCATGGGGCGGGACACGACGACGGCGCCGTCCGGCCGGCGCCCCACCCGGGTGCTGCGCCAGAGGCCGTCGACCGCGGCCCGCCGGCGGCGGTCGTCGGCGTGGAGCAGGCGCTCCTCGGGCACGCCGTTGACGCACCAGACCAGCCGGCCGGCCCGGACGGCCCGGGCGTAGGGCAGAGCGGTGAAACCGACCGCCAGCACGAGGTCGGCCCGCTCCCGACGGCGGTCGGCGAGCGCCCGCAGCGCGGACGGCAGGCCCTGGGCCCGCCCGTCGAGCACCGCGGAGCGGACCCGCAGGCGGGGGGCCATGAAGGCGTCGACCTGCGCGGCCCCCGCCGCGCGGTCGCCGTCGGGGCGCAGCCACCAGAACCGCTGCCGGGCCCCGAGCTCGTCCAGCGTGTCGAGCAGGAAGGCGAGGCGCCGGCCCTGGAACGGCCCCCGGTAGACGACGTCGACCAGCGGGCCGGTCACGACCGCCTCCGAGGCCCCGGGCCGGCGGCGGAGGGGCGGCTCATGCGGGATCGGCGGTCGTCGCGCCGGCCAGCGCCAGCGTGGCCCGGTAGTAGCCCTCGACCCGCTCCAGGTTCGCCGGGGTGTCGAAGGCCGCGACCCGGCCGTGCTCGAGCACCATGATCCGGTCGCAGCTGCTGAGCGTCGACATGCGGTGGGCGACGATGAACATCGTCACCGATCCCCGCAGCCCCTCGAGCGACCGCTGGATGGCGACCTCCGAGTGGGGGTCGAGGGCGCTGGTCGGCTCGTCGAGCACGAGGATCTCGGGCCGGCCGGCCAGGGCCCGGGCCAGGCACAGGCGCTGGCGCTGGCCGCCGGACACCGCGTCGAGGCGCTGGCCCACCCGGTGGTCGTAGCCGCCGGGCCACGACAGCACCTCGTCGTGGATGTGCGCGAGGCGGGCCGCCCGCTCGAGGTCCGCGTCGGTGACGTCCTCGCGGAAGTAGCGGATGTTCTCGGCCACGGTCCCGTTGAGCAGCCGGGGTTCCTGGGACACGTAGGCCACCCGCTGCTGCCACTCCTCGAGCGCGATCTCCCGGACGTCGACGCCGCCCACGAGGTACCGGCCGGAGTCGGGTTCGCGCAGGCGCAGCAGCAGCTGCACGAGCGTCGACTTGCCGGCGCCGGACAGGCCGACGATGCCGATGGTCTCGCCCGCCTCGACACGGAACGAGACGTCCTCGAGCACCGTCTGGCGGTCGTCGTAGGAGAACGACACCTGCTCGAAGGCGATGTCGGCCCGGGGCGGCACGGGCAGGTCGCCGGAGCGCTGCACGCTGTCCTCGTAGCGCCGCACCTCCTTCTGGATGCGGTCGAGGAAGGGCGCCACGTCGTTGAGCTTCTGGTAGGCGGTCTGCAGCTGCTGCCCGTAGGACAGGGCCCGCACGAGGATGAGCACGATGGCGCCGAGGGCGCCGAGGTTCTCGGCGCCGACGGCGTAGAGCACGGCCAGGCCGAGGATGACCAGGATGAGGGCCAGCCCCTGGTGCAGGGCGGGCACGCTCATCGACAGGAACTGCGTGCGGAAGTAGGGCTGCTCGACGCGCTCGACGAGCACGTCGATGCGGGCCCGGTGCTGGGGGGCCGTGCCGTAGACGTGCATCTCCTCGGTGAGGCGGACGGCCTCACCGACGCCGTCGGCCAGCGCGAGGGACCCGGAGGAGTGCAGGGCCGCCTGCTTGCGGGTCGCCCGGCCGAACGGGCGGAGGAGCAGGAAGATGCCGACCGCCGCCACCGCGACCGTCAGCGCGATCAGGGGGCTGAGGATGATCGCGGACGCGACGAGGATGAGGAACGACGCGAACGGCGAGATGGCCCCGGCGACGATCATCGCCGCCTGGGTGGCGCTGCGGGTGTGCGACGCCATCATCTCCTGCAGGTGGCCCTCGCCGTCGCGGGACTGCACCCGCCACGACGCCCGCGTGTAGGCGTGGAACAGCTTCCGCATCAGCCGCGACTGGGCCCGGGCGTTCATGCGGGCCGTGCGCCACGCGAGGAACCACTGCATGCCCAGCCGCAGGCCGGCGAGCAGGGCCGCGGCGACGAGCAGCAGGGGCACCGGGCCGTGCAGCCGGAGGGGGCCGATCTCGACGTCCGCCCCGCTGTCGCCCTGGGCCATCGAGTAGGCGACCTGGGCCATGAGGGCGAGGACGCCGGCCTCGAAGAAGCCGGCCAGCACGGCGAGCGTGCCGAGCACGGCCATCTGCCGGGGCAGCGGGCCGAGCGCGAACTCGGCCTTCGCCCGGGCGGACCTGAACCGGCGCAGGCCGGTGCCGAGGGCGCTCATCGGGCCACCCTCGCGGCGACCGGGGCCGGGGCGAGGCGGCGCCAGGCATGGCGGGCGCCGGCGACCAGCTCGTCGTAGAGGGCCCGCCGGGGCCACGACCGGCAGAAGAAGAGCAGGACGGCGGCGCCCGAACGGACCCGGTCGAGGGGGCCGAACTGCGGCGCCCGGGCGACGAGCGCCAGGTAGTTGCCGAGCAGCCGCCACCGGTCGAACGTCGGGCGGTCGGCCGGGCGGCCGGTCCACCAGGCGTGGCCCCGGCCCTTGCGCACGCTCACCGCCTCCGTGGAGTTGAACAGGTACTCGTCGAGCTCCCGCACGCCGCCGGCCAGGACCATCTCGGCGAACAGCACGCGGTCGGCGCCCTTGTACCCCTCCATCGGCCGGGCGGCCCGCAGGGCGTCGGTCCGCACGACCCCGAAGATGCCCGTCTGGTACTTCCAGTTCCAGAGGGCGTGGAAGAAGCGCCGCTCGGGCCGGCGGGACATGATGTCGCTCGGGTGCCGGTAGCGGGTGATGAGGTTGCCGGACTCGTCCCAGACGTTCGTGCTCGGGAACACGAGCGTGACGTCGGGCTCGCGCTCGAGCACCTCGACGCAACGGCGCAGGAAGGTGGGCTCGAGCCAGTCGTCGTAGGCCGCCCACTTGAAGTACCGGCCCCGGGCCAGCTCGAGGGCGAGGGTGAAGTTGCGGGCCGCGCCGATGTTCTCCGGGTTCCGGTGGTAGCGGACCCGCGGGTCGGCCGCCGCGTACCGGCGGGCGATCTGGCCGGTGGCGTCGGTGGAGGCGTTGTCGACGACGATCAGCTCGAAGTCGGTGAAGTCCTGGTCGAGGATCGACCGGATGGCCCGCTCCAGGTACGCCTCGCCGTTGAACACCGGCAGGCCGATGCTGACCGTGGGCGCGCCCCCGGGCGCGCCGGCGCCCCGACGCTCCGGTTCGACCAGCTGTCCGCCGTCCGTCGCCACCGAGCCCGCGCTCGGCCCGCTCTCGATCAGGTTCGACATCCGCTCCGCCACCGCCTTTCCCGGGTGAGGTTAGCCACGATCCCACGCTCCGTGCGACCGCGAGCGCCCGAAATCGCCAACAACGCGCCACGTGTAGTGGTCGTCACGCGCGCCGAGGACGGGCCGGGGCCGTCGCTCGGCGGGCCCGGGCGAGGGCTAGGCTGCCCGGCTCGATGGCAGGCGCACGGGGCGCGGCACCTCCCGGGCCGCGCCGCGCGACGCCATGACGCGGGACACCGCCGCCCGTGTCGTCGGCGCGGTGACGCTCGGGTGGCTCGGCTGTTTCGCCTACCTGACCCTCTCGCCGCAGATCCCCGACCTGCCGGGCCTGTCCGGCGACGACCGGGTGCTCGGCACCGGCCACCTCGTGGCCAGCTCCATCCTCGCCGGGCTCGTCCACCTGTGGCTGGTGCTCGCCCGGCCGGGGCGCGGCCCGGTCCGGACGGCGGTCACCGCCTTCTCGGCCACGGCCGCCTTCGGCCTCCTCGTCGAGCTCGTGCAGTTCCCCGTCCCCGAGCGCGAGCCGCAGCTCGCCGACGCCGTGCTCGACCTCGTCGGTGCCGCGGCCGCCGTCGCCCTGCTGGCCCGGGTGCCGGCGCAGGTGCTGCGCCGGCCGGCGACGACCGTGGCCGTCGGGGTGGCCGGGGCGGTGCTGATCGCCGGCACGGCGGCCGCCGGCATCTGGGGCACGACGACGACGCCGGCCGAGCGGCGCTGCCCCGGGGACGTGCCGGACGGGGAGCCGGCCAGCCGGCCCCCGCCCCCGGGCGAGCCCGGCGCCGAGCGGGTCGAGCGGGGGCTCGTGGCCCTCTACCCGCTCGACGGGCTGCCCGCCGAAGACACCACCGGCACGCTGCCCGACCTCGAGCCCCGTGGCGAGGTCGAGCAGCTCGACCCCCACGGCGTCCACCTCGACGGCGACGCCGCGCTCGAGACGCCGGGCGCGGCCCCCGAGGTCGCCGGCCGCGTCGACGACGCCTTCACCCTCGAGGCCTGGGTGCGCTCCGGTGACCCGGCCCAGGACGGGCCGGCCCGCATCGTCAGCTCCTCGGACGGGACCGATCTGGCCGACGTCAACGTCCACCTCGGGCAGGAGCGCCACTGCCTGAGCATCCGGATCGGGGTGGGCGACGGCGACGCCGAGTGGCTGCTCGTCGACCGCGTGTTCGACCGGCCACGCCGGGCCTGGCACCTGGTCGTGACCTACGAGCGGGGCACCGTGCGCGCCTACGTCGACGGGCGCCTCCGGGCCCGGGCCCGGACCGGAGGCGACGGGCTCGACTGGGACCCGGGCCGACCGCTGCTCGTCGGCGACGAGGCGACCGGCGACCGCGGCTTCCGCGGCGACGTCTACCTGGTCGCCCTCTACGATCGGGCGCTGACGCCCGCCGAGGTGCGGCGGAACCTCGCCGCCGGGCCCACGACCTGACCGCGCCGCCCGGCCGGCGGTCAGCGGGCCAGGCGGGTGGCGAACGTGCGGAGCGACGCCGTCGCCTCGCGGCCCATGATCGGCGCCCACTCCCGCAGCTGGGCCCGGGCCCGCCGGCCGTACTCGCCGAGGCACCGCACCCGCTCGGCGGGCGGCATGGGCACCGTCACGAGCATGCGGGCGGCCTCGGCCAGGTGCCGCCAGTAGCCGGCCACCGGGCGGTCGCCCAGCTGGGGCGTGAACCAGCCGACCCGGGAGGCGACGTGCGCCGAGCGGTCGACGTGCTCCCGGTGGCGGAACAGGCGCTCCGGCACCCGGACGAACCGGCCGAGCAGGACCAGCTCCATGAGCAGCGCCCGATCGGAGCCGTACCAGGGCCCGAGCAGCCCGGTGGACTCCAGCGCCGAGCGGCGGACCAGCCCGAAGATCGTCTGGTGGACCCGGTCGTGCTCGAAGAACGCCCG
>DATGPY010000105.1:0-3390 GCA_035304465.1 Acidimicrobiales bacterium
TGCTGGCCCGGGTCGGCACCCCCTAGCAGAAGGAGCGCTGGCTGAAGCCGCTGCTCGAGGGGGAGATCCGCTCCTGCTTCGGCATGACCGAGCCCGGCCTGGCCTCGTCGGACGCCCGCAACATCGCCACCGAGGCCGTGCTCGACGGCGACGAGTGGGTCATCAACGGCGAGAAGTACTACATCTCGGGCGCCGGCGACCCCCGCTGCAAGATCATGATCTGCATGGTCCGGACCAACCCGGACGCGCCGCCCCACCGGCAGCAGTCGCAGATCCTCGTCCCCATGGACACCCCGGGCGTCGAGATCGTCGGCCCGATGACGGTGTTCGGCGACGACCACGCGCCCCACGGCCACATGCACATCCGGCTGAACGACGTGCGCGTGCCCCGCGAGAACATCCTGCTCGGCGAGGGGCGCGGCTTCGAGATCAGCCAGATGCGCCTCGGCCCCGGCCGCATCCACCACTGCATGCGCTCGATCGGCGCCGCCGAGCGGGCCCTGGAGATGATGATCAGGCGGGGCCTCAGCCGGCAGGCGTTCGGCAAGCCGATCATCGCCCTGGGCAAGAACACCGAGCTCGTGTCCCGAGCCCGCATCGAGATCGAGGCGATGCGCCTCATGGTGCTGCGAGCCGCCAAGGCCATGGACCTGATGGGCAACGCGGAGGCCCGGGTCTGGGTCAGCGCGGTGAAGGCCATGGTGCCCGAGCGGGTCTGTCAGATCATCGACCAGGCGATCCAGATCCACGGCGCCACCGGCGTGTCGCAGTGGGTCCCGCTGGCCGACATGTACGCCAGCATGCGGACGCTGCGCCTGGCCGACGGTCCCGACGAGGTGCACCACATGGTGGTCGGCCGCGCGGAGATCGCCCGCTACCAGACCCCGGCGTGACCGGCGGGCCCGACGACCCGGCGGCGCTCGTCGCCTTCGACCGGGACCACGTCTGGCACCCCTACGCGTCGCTCCCGGCGGCGACGGCGCCGCTCGTCGTGCGCGGCGCCGAGGGCGTGCGGCTGCACGTGACCACGCCGGACGGTGACGACCTGGAGCTGGTCGACGCCATGTCGTCCTGGTGGTCGGCCATCCACGGCTACCGGCACCCGGCGCTGGTGGCCGCGGTGGCCGCCCAGGCGCAGGAGCTGAGCCACGTCATGTTCGGCGGGCTCACCCACCGGCCGGCCGTCGAGCTGGCCCGGCGGCTGGTCGAGCTCACCCCGGCGCCCCTCGACGCCGTGTTCTTCGCGGACTCGGGCTCGGTGGCGGTCGAGGTGGCGCTGAAGACGGCGCTGCAGCACTGGCGCTCGCTCGGCCGCCCGGCCAAGCGGCGGCTGCTGACGTGGCGGGGCGGCTACCA
This sequence comes from Acidimicrobiales bacterium, assembly GCA_035304465.1. GTDB lineage: Bacteria > Actinomycetota > Acidimicrobiia > Acidimicrobiales > VFJN01 > ZC4RG19. The sequence continues at coordinate 1,357 of DATGPY010000105.1, forward strand.
CGGCGACACGTTGTTCGCCATGTCGGTGTGCGACCCCGAGGGCGGGATGCACGCGCTGTGGACCGACGTCGTCCCGGCGCAGGTGTTCGTCGGCGTCCCGCCCGCCGGGTTCGACGCACCGCTCGACGACGCCTTCGTGGCCGAGCTGCGGGCGACGGTCGCCGCCCACGCGGACGAGCTGGCGGCCGTCGTCGTCGAGCCGGTCGTCCAGGGCGCGGGCGGCATGCGCTTCCACAACCCCGGCTACCTGCGGGTGCTGCGGGAGCTGTGCGACGAGCACGACGTGCTGCTGGTGTTCGACGAGATCGCCACCGGCTTCGGGCGCACCGGCCCGCTGTTCGCCGCCGAGTGGGCGGGGGTCGCCCCCGACGTCATGTGCGTCGGCAAGGCGCTGACCGGCGGGATGCTGACCCTCGCCGCCACCCTGTGCACCCGCGAGGTCGCCGAGGGCATCGCCCGGGGCGAGGTGCCGGTGCTGGCCCACGGGCCGACGTTCATGGGCAACCCTCTGGCCTGCGCCGCCGCCCTGGCGTCGATCGACCTGCTGCTCGCCAGCGACCACCGGGCCGAGGTCGCCCGCATCGAGCGGGGCCTGCGGGCGGGCCTGGCGCCGGTCCGGGGCCGGCCCGGGGTGCGCGACGTGCGGGTCCTCGGCGCCATCGGGGTGGTCGAGCTCGACCACGACGTCGACGTGCCGGCGGCGACGGCGGCCGCCGTGCGGGCCGGCGTGTGGATCCGGCCGTTCCGCAACCTCGTCTACACGATGCCGCCCTACGTCTGCACCGACGACGACGTCGCCCGCATCGCGGCCGCCCTGGAGGCCGCCGCGGCCGCCGGCTGAGCGCCTAGCGTGCCGCGGGTGGACGTCCCCCGCGCCGAGATCGGGATGTGCTTCGACCGCACGTTCCCGCCCGCCCTCGTCCTCGACGTCGCCCGCCGCCTCGACCGCAGCGGCGCCCACCAGCTGTGGGTCATCGAGGACTGCTTCTTCACCGCCGGCGTCAGCCTGGCCGCGGCGGCCCTGGCGGTGACCGAGCGGCTGCGGGTGGGGCTCGGCATCCTCCCCGCCGTCGCCCGCAACCCGGCGATCACGGCCATGGAGATCGCCACGCTCGACGGCCTCGGCCCCGGTCGGGTCCTGCCGGGCATCGGCCCACGGCGTGCAGCGGTGGATGGCGCAGATGGGCGCCCGGACGCCCTCGCCGCTGACCACGCTCGAGGAGGTCGTCACCGCGGTCAAGCGCCTGCTGGCCGGCGAGCGGGTGACGATGCGGGGCCGCCACGTCCGGCTGCAGGACGTGCAGCTCGACCAGCCGCCCGCCCTGGTGCCACCGGTCCTCGCCGGCGTGCGGGGCCCGCGGTCGCTGGCGCTGGCCGGTCGCGTCGCCGACGGCGTCGTGCTCGCCGAGCCCGCCAGCCACGTCCTACGTCCGCTGGGCGCTGGCGCAGGCGGGGCACCCCGACGGCTTCCACGTCGCCACCTTCAGCGCCTTCTGCGTCGCCCGCGACCGGGTCGACGCCCACCGCCGGATGGCGCCGTGGCTGGCCCGGCTGCTGTCGTCGCCGAGCCCCGGGCTGCAGGCGCTGCCCTTCTTCGACGACCTCGCCGCCCGCTTCGCCGACCGGGGCGTCGAGGGCCTGGCCACCGTGCCGGCCGAGTGGTGGACCGAGCTGGGCGCGATCGGCACGCTCGACGACGCCCACGCCCACGTCGCTGCCCTCGAGGAGGCCGGGGTGGCGAGCATCGGGCTGTTCCCCGCCCCCGAGGTGGACGTCGCCCTGGCCCAGATCGACGACGTCGTCGCGTTCGCCCGCCGCTGACCGCCGGCCCCGGCCCGGGACCCGCACGCCGGGGCCGCGCCCCCACGTACGCTCGCGGCGGGCGCCGGCGGACGCCGGCGCCGACGGTCGGACGCCGAGGAGGGGGACGTGGAGCCGAGCGAGTTCCAGGGCCGCATCGGGCGCTACCACTGGGAGTCCGAGCCGTGGTGGCCACCCGAGCCCCGGCCCCCGGCGGGCGCACCGAACGTCCTG
>DATGPY010000106.1:0-12680 GCA_035304465.1 Acidimicrobiales bacterium
CGGCGGCCCGCCGCCCGGGCCCGGTCGCGGGCGGGCGCCGCGGGGCCGGCCCCGCGCCGACCGGCGCCCGAGGGCGGCCGAACCCGGGCCCCGCCCCCAGCTCCCCGACATGCCCGCCCTCGACGGCCTGCGGGCCGTCGCCCTGCTGGCGATCCTCGCGTTCCACCAGGGCTTCGGCCTCGCCGGGGGCGGGTTCCTCGGCATCTCGACCTTCCTCACCCTGTCGGGCTTCCTGCTCGCCACCTCGATGCTGGCCGAGTGGTCCCAGGACGGCCGGCTGGCGCTGGGCCGCCTGTGGCTGCAGCGCGCCCGCCGCCTCGGCCCGCCCCTGGTGCTCACCCTCGCGGCGGTCGTCGTGCTGCAGGTCGTCCTGCGCGTCGGCTCGGGCCCCGGCTACAAGGTCGACGTCCTCGCCGCCCTCGGGCAGGCCCTCAACTGGCGGTTCGCCCTGGCCGACGACGGCTTCGCCCGGGTGCTCATCGACCCCTCGCCGGTGCAGCACCTGTGGGGCATGTCGGTCCTCGCCCAGCTGACGCTGGTGCTGCCGCTGGCCTTCGCCGGCGTCATGCGGCTGACCGGGCGGCACTGGCGGGTCGCGGGCGCCCTGTTCGGCGTGTGCGCCCTCGCCAGCTTCGCCGCTGCGGCGTTCGTGGCCGACCGGTTCGGCAACGAGAGCTGGGCCTACTTCGGCACCCACACCCGGGCGGGCGAGCTGCTGGTCGGCGTCGTCCTCGGCTTCGCCGTGCTCAGCCCGGCGGTGCGCGACGTCGTCGGCTCGCCCCGCGGCCTGGCGGTGCTCCGCTACGGCGCCGTCGGCGCGCTGGCCGTGCTGGCCCTCCTGTGGTCGACGACGGGCCTCTACAGCAGCAACCTGTTCCGGGGCGTCACCGCGCTCAACGCGCTGCTGACCGCCTGGGTCGTCTTCTCGGCCACCGTCCCGGGCCCGCTGACCACCGTGCTCGGCAGCCTGCCGGTGCGCACCCTGGGCCGGCTCAGCTACGCGGCCTTCCTCGTCCACTGGCCGCTCTTCCTGCTCCTCGACCACGACCGCATCGGCCTGGAGGGCCCGCCGCTGTTCGGGGTCCGGGTCGCCGCCACGCTGGCCGTGGCGGCCGCGGTCACCTACGGGCTCGACCGCCCCGTCCGCCGGCGCGTGCCGGAGCGCACCGCCGGCATCGCCGTCGCCGGCGCGCTGGTGGTGGTGGCCGCCGCGGCCTTCGTCCTGCCGGAGCAGCCGCCCGAGGGCGTCCACCTCGCCGTCGACGACGGCCGTGGCGCCGGCGAGCTCGACGTCGTCGTCCCCTCGGGCGACGAGGTGGCGTCGATCGCGCTGGTGGGCGACTCGCTCGCCGCCTCCCTCGTCCCCGGCTTCGAGGCCTGGAACGCCGAGCACCCCGACCAGCAGGTGCGGGTCCACACCCACGTGGCCGACGACTGCCCGCTCTCGGCGCCGGGGCCGGTGCGGCTGGCGGGCCGCACGATCGGCGAGGGCACCGACTGCCTCGGCTTCGAGGCCCGGCTGCCGATCCTGCTCGAGGAGGCCGACCCCGACGTCGTCGTCGTCGTGCCCAGCGTGGCCGACCTGGGTGAACGGGAGATCGACCGCGAGTGGACGCACGTGGGCGACGCCGTGTTCGACGACTGGCTGTGGGACGAGCTCGCCGACCTCGCCGGCACCCTCGAGGACGCCGGCGTGCCGGTCGTGTGGACGACCGCGCCCCACGTGCGCCTCGTGCCGGACGGTGAGGGCGACTGGACGACGGTCGAGGAGAACGACCCCGCCCGCGTCGACCGCCTGAACGAGATCGTGCGCGACGTCGTCGCCGGCCGCGACGGCTCGGTCGTCGTCGACCTCGGGGCGTGGGCCCAGCGCCTGCCCCGGGGCGAGTTCTCGCCCGACCACCGGGCCGAGGGCCGCGACCTCACCGAGGCCGGCGCCACCAGCGCCGTGTCCTGGCTGGTCCCCGAGCTGCGATCCGTGCTGGGCGGCGGCGACGGGGACGCCGCCCCGGCCGAGGGCGGCTGAGCCGGCCCGAGGAGGGGGCGCCTCCCGGTGGCACGGATCCGCGTCGAGCGGGTGGTGGGGGCGCCGCCGGCGGCGGTGTGGGCCCGGCTCGCCGACATCGCCGACCACGTGCACTGGATGGCCGACGCGGTCGCCATCCGCTTCACAGGCGACCGGCGCCGGGGCGTCGGCACGTCGTTCACCTGCGAGACCCGCATCGGGCCGCTGCGGACCCTCGACGTCATGGAGGTCACCGACTGGGAGGAGGACCGCCTGATCGGCGTGCGGCACGCCGGCGTGGTCACGGGCACCGGGCGCTTCCTGCTGCGGCCCGAGCCCGGCGGGCGCAGCCGCGTCGTCTGGGAGGAGGACCTGCGGTTCCCCTGGTGGCTCGGCGGGCCCGTCGGGGCCACGCTCGGGCGCCCGGTCCTGCGGTGGGTGTGGCGGGGCAACCTGCGGCGCCTCGCCGAGCGGGTGGCCGCCGCGGGCTGAGGGCCGGGGCGGCACCGCCCGGGGGCACCCCGGTCAGCCCCCGGCGCCCGACCCGCCGGGCGACCCGCCCAGCCGCGCCCGCACCTCGGCCACCGTCGCGGCCAGCCGCTCGTGGTGCGAGCCCGGCCAGTAGATCCGGTCGCAGCCCCCGCACCGCCGGAACCGGTCGTGGTGCCGCCGGGTCAGGGGCTCGAGCCGGTCCAGCACCGCCGCCTTGGGCACCTCGTCCAGCTCGCCGCCGCAGACGAGGCACCGGGTGAAGGGCGCCAGGCGCCCGCCGAGGTCGAGGCGGCGCAGCACCTCGACCGCCTGCTCGACGGCGTCGCCGGGGCGGACGAACACCCCGTGGACGACCTGGTTGCGCTTCAGCAGCCCGCGGTCGGCGGTGAGGACGACCCGGCCCTCGGCCTCGGCCACCGCCGCCAGCTCGTCGTCGTCGAGGTCGTTCGCCCAGCGGACGTCGAAGCCCAGGAGGCGCAGCAGCCGGGCCAGGCGCCCGAGGTGGACGTCGGCGGCGAACCTTGGCTGCTCCGGCCACGGCGGGTGCAGGCGGGGCAGCGGGCCCAGGTCGAGCCGGCGGAACGCCGGGTAGACGGCGATCCGGTCCCCGGCGGCGGGCCGGTGCGAGAAGTCGACGACCTCCCCCTCGACGACGACCAGCTCGACCTCCGAGTGCGGCACGCCCACCGCCTCGATCAGGTCCTTGACCGTCTGGTGGGGCCGGTGGGGCCGGCGCACGGGGCCGCCCCGCCGGTCGGCCGGCAGGAAGTCCTGCAGCTCGGCGTACAGCCGCAGCTCCACCTCGGCCGCCGAGCCCTCCGGCGGGGCGTCGAGGCCGGGCGCGGCCGCCACCCGGTCCTCTAGGCGGCCCGGGCCACCGTCAGGCATCCGGCGTAGAGGGCGCCCGCCCCCGCCAGGAGGACCAGGGTCGGCAGCCACCGGGCCGGCAGCCGCGGCCCGAGCTGCCAGAGCACGACGCCGCCGGCGAGCCCCGCGAGGAGGCCGCCCACGTGACCGCCCACCGAGATGCGGGGCAGGGTGAAGGTCAGGACGAGGTTGACGACCAGCAGCATGCCGATGCCGGTCTGGAACGGGTTGATCCCCCGCGACCGCATGGCGACGGCCGTCGCGCCCATGAGGCCGAAGACGGCGCCCGAGGCGCCCACCGTGACGGCGTCGGGGTCGAGCACCAGCGTGAGGAACGACCCGCCGAGCAGGGACAGCAGGTAGAGCGCGGTGAAGGCCGGCTTCCTCACCGCCGGCTCCAGCAGCAGGCCGAGCTGCCAGAGCAGGAACATGTTGAAGCCGACGTGCACGAGGCCGATGTGCAGGAAGCCGGCGGTGATCGGCCGCCACCAGTCGCCGGCCGCGACCGCCGGCCCGAAGAGGGCGCCCTCCGTGCCCCAGCGGCCCAGCTCGCCGACGCCGCCCTCGGAGACCAGGTCGGCGAGGAAGACGGCCAGGTTGAGTGCGACGAGCACGGCGGTGACGACCGGGGTGCCGGCCGCCGTCCGCGGCGTGACCACCCGCTGGCGCCCGCCCCGGGCGCACTCGGGGCAGTGGAAGCCCACCGACGCCTGGTGCATGCACGCCGGGCAGATCGGCCGGTCGCACCGCTGGCAGATCACCCCGGCCCGGCGGTCAGGGTGGCGGTAGCAGGTCTGCACGTCGGTGGTGGCCACGGATCGAGGCTAGTGCCGGCCGGGCGCGACGCGGTCCGGGCGTGCGCGGTCAGGCGGCCAGGTCACCGCCCGCGCCCTCGACCGGCTGCAGCCGCCGCCGGCCGATGCGGTCCCGCAGCAGCCACTGGGCGCCGAGCCCGACCAGCGCCAGGGCACCGGCGGCGCCGAAGCCGCCCCGCTCCCCCGCCAGCGACACGACGAGGCCGACCATCGTGGCGCCGAGCGCGGTCGACAGGTCGAAGAACACGGAGAAGGTCCCGACGGCGTGGGTGCGCTCGCTCTCGGGGGCGGCGGCCATGACCGCGGTGAACAGCGACGGGTAGAGCAGCGACATGCCGACGGCCAGGGCGACCGCCGCGAACCAGATCGCGGCCATCGTCCCCCAGGCGGCCACCAGCGAGACCCCGACCGCGACCGCGACGAGGGCGATCGTCGAGCCCCGCCGCCAGCCGAGGCGGTCGGGCAGCCGGGCGCCGACGATGCGGACGACGAGGACGAGGCCGGCGTAGAGGCCGAGCACGCCGCCGACGCTCTCCTGGCCGAGCTCCTCGGCGTAGAGGGGCACGAACGACGAGAAGGCGATGAACGGGACGAGGCCGAGGAACAGGATGACCCCCGGCCACACGGCGTCCGGCTGCAGGACGCTCCGCCGGGGCGGGTCGGCCACGGTGCGGCCACGGGGGATCCAGACGGCGGCCAGCGCCGCCAGGGCGGAGCTGCCGGCGAGCACGAGCCACACGGTGGTGAAGCCGTGCTCGACCAGCGCCTCGCCGATCGGCGGGCCGACGGCCAGGCCGCCGTAGAGGGCGATGGAGAAGTACGAGGCCGCCTCGCCCCGCCGGTGGTCGGGGGCCAGGTCCTGGGCGGCGGTGGCCACGCCGACGAACATGGCGGCCTCGCCGGCCCCGGTCAGCAGCCGGGCCAGCACCAGGATCCACAGCTCGGTCGCCGCGGCGTACAGCAGGATCGACACCGCGACCACCGCGGCGCCGGCGACGGCCAGGACCCGCCGGCCGTGGCGGTCGCCCATGCGCCCGACCCACGGTCGCAGCAGCGCGGCCGTCACCGCCATGGACCCGACACCGACGCCGACCGCGAGCCCGTCGCCGTCCAGCTCGCGCTCGATGAACCGGGGCACGGTCGGCACGAGCGCGCCGATGGCGACGAAGTAGGCGAACGCCGCCAGCATGACGACCGCGAACGGGGCGGTCAGCAGGCTCTGGTCGCGCTCGTCGAGCGGTTGCGGGGGGACGTCGTCGAACACAGCGGGCGCAAGCCTGCCACCGTGCGGGACCCGCGCACCACGTGGGCCCCGCGCCCGACCCGGCCCGGCCGGCCGGGCCTCAGCGGTCGGCGGGCACCAGCCAGCGCATCGCCAGCGGGGGCAGGGTCAGCACCGCGGAGTCCGGCTGGCCCTGCCACGGCGTGCCGTCGGTCACGACCTCCGGCTGGACGATGCCGCTGCCACCCCAGCGCTCCTCGTCGGTGTTGAGCACGTCGACCCAGCGACCGCCCGCCGGCAGGCCCAGCCGGTAGCCGTGGCGGGGCACCGGCGTCAGGTTGGCCACGCAGGCCACGACCCCGCCCCCGCCGGGCCGGGCGCCGGCTGCCGGCCCCTCCGGCCCGGAGCGCAGGAACGCGTAGACCGAGTGCTCGCGGTCGTCGGCGTCGAGCCACGTGAACCCCGCCGGCGTCGTGTCGCCCGACCACAGCGCCGGGTGGGCGACCTCGATCCGGTTCAGCTCCCGCAGCAGGTCGCGCACGCCGGCGTGCATCGGGTCGGCGAGCAGGAACCAGTCGATCTCCCGGTCGTGGCTCCACTCGCGCTCCTGGGCCATCTCGGCGCCCATGAACAGCAGCTGCTTGCCGGGGTGCGACCACATCCAGGCGTACAGCGCCCGCAGGTTGGCGAAGCGCTGCCAGCGGTCGCCCGGCATCTTGCCGAGCAGCGAGCCCTTCATGTGCACGACCTCGTCGTGGCTGAGGGGCAGCACGAAGTTCTCGCTCCAGGCGTAGGTCAGCCCGAAGGTCAGCAGGTCGTGGTGCCACTTGCGGTGCACGGGCTCGGTCGAGAAGTACCGGAGCGTGTCGTGCATCCAGCCCATGTTCCACTTCTGGCTGAACCCGAGCCCGCCGGCGTCGACCGGCCGGGAGACGCCGCCCCAGGCCGTCGACTCCTCGGCGACCGTCAGCACGCCGGGCACGTCGCGGTGCAGGACGGTGTTCAGCTCCTGCAGGAAGGCGATGGCCTCGAGGTTCTCCCGCCCGCCGAAGCGGTTGGGCACCCACTCGCCCTCGCGCCGGGAGTAGTCGAGGTAGAGCATCGAGGCGACGGCGTCGACCCGCAGGCCGTCGACGTGCATCTCCTCCAGCCAGAAGCGGGCGCTGGCGACGAGGAAGTTCCGCACCTCGTTGCGCCCGTAGTTGAACACCAGCGTGCCCCAGTCGGGGTGGTGGCCCTGGCGGGGGTCCTCGTGCTCGTAGAGCGCCGTGCCGTCGAAGCGGGCGAGCGCCCAGGCGTCCCGGGGGAAGTGCGCGGGCACCCAGTCGATGATCACGCCGACGCCCCGCTGGTGGAGGCGGTCGACGAGGGCCCGGAACCCGTCCGGGTCGCCGTGGCGGGCGGTCGGCGCGAAGTAGCTGGTCACCTGGTAGCCCCACGACGGCACGTACGGGTGCTCGGTCGGCGGCAGCAGCTCGACGTGGGTGAAGCCCAGGTCGGTGACATGGTCGGCCAGCTTGTCGGCGAGCTCCTCGTAGGTGGGCAACCGCCCGTCGGGGTGGCGCATCCACGAGCCGAGGTGCACCTCGTAGACGGCCATGCGCTCGTCCCAGGGCCGCGACCGGGCCCGCCGGGCCATCCACTCGTCGTCGCCCCAGGTGTACGAGGAACGGAACACGACGCTGGCGTTGGCCGGCGGCACCTCGGTGGCCCGGGCCAGGGGGTCGGCCCGCAGCGTCGTCGAACCGTCGGCGCCCACGACCTCGAACTTGTAGCGGTGGCCGGGGCGGGCCTCGGGCACGAAGATCTCCCACACCCCGGAGCCGCCCAGCACCCGCATCGGGTGGACGCGGCCGTCCCACCCGTTCCAGTCGCCCACCACCCGCACCGCCCGGGCGTTGGGCGCCCACACGGCGAACGCCGTGCCCTCGACGTCCTGGTGGGTGCGGGCGTCGGCACCGAGCACCGTCCACAGACGCTGGTGCCGGCCCTCGCCGATGAGGTGCAGGTCGAGCTCGCCGAGCGTGGGCCAGAACGACCAGGGCTCGACCACCGTGTGCGTCCCCCCGCCGTCCCACCCGTAGGTCACCCGGTACCCGGGGGCCGGGGCGCGGGCCAGGCGGACCTCGAAGACGCCGGCGTCGTGCACCCGGCGCATGGGGCGTCCCTCGAGCGTGGCCGTCGTGGCGCCGGGCCGCCACGCCCGCACGACGACGCCGTCGCCGTCGCGGTGGGCGCCGAGGACCTGGTGGGGGTCGCGGCAGGTGCCGGACACCAGCGCGTGGAGCGCGGCGGCCACCTGGCCGCCGTGGCCGGTGGCGGTCACGGGGCCGGGCTGAGCGCCCGCTGCAGGGCGGACGCGGGGATGTCGACCATGTCGGGGCGGTGGGCGAGCTCGTAGAGCACCTCGTAGACCGCCTTGTCCAGGGCGAAGGCCCGCAGCACGTCCTCCTGGTCCCGATGGCTGGCCGGGAGGAGGTCGTCGATGCCCTCGACGCCGCGGTAGCCGTCGAGGAACGCCTCGACGGCCCGGGCCTCCCAGGCGGAGGCCAGGTCGACCAGCTCGAGGTCCACGTCGCGGCCCCGGTCGGCCAGCGCGATGCGCGCCGCGTAGTGGAACGACCGGACCATGCCGGCCACGTCCCGCAGCGGCGAGGACACGACGGCCCGCTCGCTCGGCGGGCGGGCCGGCTCCCCCTCGAAGTCGAGGACGAACCAGCCGGCGTCGGCCAGGAGGAACTGCCCGAGGTGCAGGTCGCCATGGACCCGGAAGGCCGGTCCCGGGTCCTCCACCGCCAGCAGCTCCCGCAGGGTCGCCTCGACGGCCTCGGTGTCGATCAGGGACCGGAGGGCGACGGTCTCGCCGCCGACCGACACCTCGCCGGCGGGCACGCGGGCGAGCTGGGCCCGGAAGCCCTCGAGCCACGCCTCGGTGTCGGCCTCGGTCGTGCCGAAGGCGTCGGCCATGGCCACGTGCAGCCGGCCGGTCACGGTCCCGAGGGCGTGGGCCTCGGGGCGGAAGTCGCCGCCCGCGTCCTCGGGCGCGACCCGGGTCCCGAGCATGTCGCGCAGCGACGTGAGGGCCAGGTCCCACCCGTCGGTCGAGCCGAGCAGGTACCGGCGGACGACGGCCAGGTCGGCGTTCCCGTGGCGCAGCTCGGCCAGCTGGGGGACGACGTGCGGGAAGCCCCTGTCGCCGAGGATCCGGGTGATCTCCACGTCGGGGTTGGGCTCGTCGTGGAGCCGCCGGAAGAGCTTCAGGATGAGCCGCTCGTCGTAGACGACAGAGGTGTTGGACTGCTCGACCGGCAGCGGCCGCGCCATCTCGGCCGACTCGTCCGGCGCCACCCGGGCCAGCACCTCGAGCGCCAGCTCGGGGTCCACCAGGGCGTCGTAGAAGACCCACCCGTCGGCCTCGCCCACCGTCGAGCGCTCCTTGCCCTGGAGGAAGTCGAGGTCGCAGGGGGTGGGGCGGCCGCCGAGGACGACCTGGTACATCGCGGTGCCGCCCGCCGCGTCGGTGACCTCGACGAGCAGCCACGCCAGCACGGTGTCGCCTTCGCGGACGTCCAGGGGCGTGATCCGCACGTCCTGCGGCGGGTCCTGACCGGCGAACCACCGCTGCCGGGGCAGGTACGCCACCAGGAAGGGGGCCAACGTCTCGGACAGGTCGTCGAGGTGTGGCACGACTCCTGCCTAGCACTCCCGGCGCCCGGAGCCGAGTGTCCCTGGTCGGGGCGGCACCGGCGCCGTCGGGGGCCGGCAGCTCAGCCGGGCGCGGGCCCCGCGGCCGACTCGCGCAGCGACACCGGGTAGGGCGCCGGGTTCCACTGGGCCGACGTCGTCCGCCGGTGCACCTCGGCGTCGATGCGGCGCGCCACGTCCTCGACGAACGAGGTGAGCGACTGGCGGGCCAGCCGGCGGCCGATGAGGCCGTCGCCGAAGCGCCCCACGGGGCCCAGGGGCACGGTGTAGGTGCCGGCGACCATGAGGAGGGTCGCGTCGCCCTCGGCCGGGCTGGCGGTGAGGTGTCCCTCGAAGACGGGGAACAGCCGGTCGCGCCCGGTCGCCCGCCAGTGCAGCGGCAGCGACATGACCGAGTCGCTCACCTGCGGCGACCCGATCTCGATCTCGACGGCCTGACGGACCGCCCCGCCGGCGCCGAGGTCGACGCCGAGGGACGAGCGGAAGCGGCGGGCCGCCCGGTCCTCCGGGGTGACGATCTCGGCCACCATCGCGCCCGGGTCGTCCGCCAGGACCTGGCGGACGAGCTCGAACGGGAGCGACATGGTGGTCGAGGCTTCGATGGCGCGCTTCACCGGGGCCAGTGTGGCGACCGCCACGCCCGCCCGGTAGGGCCGAAGGTCACACCCGCGGCAGCGGAACCCGCCAGATGACCGCCGTGCCGCCCCGCTCGCCCTTGGTGAGCTCGAACGAGCCACCGCACCTCTCCGCCCGGGCGGCCATGTTGCGGATGCCGTGGCCGCCCCGGGCCGACGGGTCGGCGGGCAGCCCGACCCCGTCGTCGGCCACCGTCAGGCACAGCTCGCCGTCGTGCGCCTCGACCGCGACGTCGACGCGGCTGGCCGCGGCGTGGCGGGCGACGTTGCTCAGCGATTCGCGCAGGGTCGCCAGGAGGTCCTCGGCCAGCTCGCCGCCGACCGCGGTGTCGAGCGGCCCGTCCAGCAGCACCCGGGGCTCGAAGCCCAGCGCCCGCACCGACTCCCGCGCCAGCGCGAGCACCCGGCTCCGCAGCCCCTGGTCGGCGGTGAGCGTGTCGGATTCCAGCTCGAAGATGACCGAGCGGATGTGCTTGACGGTCAGGTCGAGGTCGTCGACGGCGTTGCCGATGCGCTCCACCGCCCGCTCGGGGTCGCTCTCGACCATGCGGGTCGCGCCCTGCAGCGACAGGCCGAGCGCGAACAGGCGCTGGATCACGGTGTCGTGCAGGTCGCGGGCGATGCGCTCGCGCTCCTCGATCAGGGCCAGGTCCCGCACGCGGGCGTGCAGCCGGGCGTTGTCGACCGCGACCGCCGCCGCGGCGGCCAGGGCGACCGCCAGCTCCTCGTCCTCCTCGGTGAACTGGTCGGCGGTCGTCTTGTCGGTCAGGTAGAGGTTGCCGAACACCTGGCCCCGCACGAGGATCGGCACCCCGAGGAAGGAGCGCATCTCGGGGTGGCCGGGCGGGAAGCCGGCGCTGTCGGGGTGGCGGCGGAGGTCGGGCAGGCGCAGCGGCTTGGCGTCGACGATCAGCAGGCCGAGGATGCCGTGGCCCTCGGGCGGGTGGCCGATGGCCCGGTGGGTCTCCTCGTCGACGCCGACGGTCAGGAACTCGGTCAACCGGGTGCCGGACTCGTCGAGCACGCCGAGGGCCCCGTAGCGGGCGTCGACGAGGTCGGTCGCCGTCTCGACCACCCGCCGTAGGATCGTCGGCAGGTCGAGCCCCGAGCCGACGGTGAGGATGGCATCGAGCAGGCGTCGCCGCAGCCTCGGATGTCCCTGGATCTCGGCCACGGGGCCAGGGTACGGCGGCGGGACCGAAGGGGCAGCACCGGACCGGCGCCGCCCACCCGACGCGGCGCGGCCGCCGTGGACCGCGCCCACCGTCCACCCGGTGACTACCCTGGCGCCATGCTGGGGAGGCAGGTGCGCCACGGCACGGAGCGGTCCACCGCGCCCGTCACCGCCGTCGGCCGCCCGCTCCCGCTCGCCCGCCGCACCGCCACCGCCCTCGCCGCCGCCACGGCGGTCGTGATCGCCGCCGCGCCGGCGACCAGGGCCTGGGCCCGGTGGCGCCGCGGGCACGACCCCGGCTACGGCGACGACGTCCCGCTGCTGTTCGACGTCAACACCGAGGCGACGGTCCCGACCTGGTACAACGCCGCCCTCCTGCTGGCCGTGGCCGGGATGTGCCTGGCGCTCGCCTCGCTGCGCCGCAGCACGACGGTCGACCCGGGGCACCGGTGGCTGGTGCTGGCCGCGGTCTTCGCCGGGATGTCGCTCGACGAGACCGTCGCCGTCCACGAGCGGCTCGGCGACGTCGTCTCCCCCGACTTCGCCGGCAGCGGCCTCCTCCGCCACAGCTGGGTCGTCGCCGGCGCGGTGCTGGCCGTCGCCTTCGCCGCCGTCTGCGCCTGGGCGCTCGTCACGCTGCCCCACCGCCTGCGCCGGGGGATGGTCGCCGGCCTGGCCGTCTACCTGGGCGGCGCCCTCGGCGTCGAGGCGGCGAGCGGCGCCGTGCTCGACCGCTGGGGCGAGGGCCTGGCCTACACGGCGGTGACGCTCGTCGAGGAGGGCGCCGAGATGGCCGGCGCCGCGATCGTGCTGTGCACGCTGCTCGGCGCCCTCGAGGTCCGCCGCACCGAGGCCGGGGGCGTCGACGTGCGCCTCGCGCCCGACGTCGCCGGCTGAGGCGGGCTCAGCTCGCCGCCTCCTCCGGCGGCTGGTCGACGAGCTCGAACCAGTAGAACCCGTGTCCCGGCAGGGTGACGAAGTAGGGCAGCTCGCCGATGGGCGGGAACGGCACCCGGCCCATCAGCTCGATCGGCACCTTGCCGGCCAGCTGCTCCATCATCAGCTCGCACGGCTGCGGGAACCGGGACAGGTTGTTGACGCAGAGGACGATGTCCTCCTCGCCGTCGTCGCCGATGCCCCGGCGCAGGTAGGCGAGCACCGACGGGTTCTGCGCGTGCAGCATCTCGAAGTCCCCGATGGCGAGGACGGGGTGCTGCTTGCGGACGCTGATCATGCGGCGCAGCCAGTGGAGGAAGCTGGACGGGTCGCGCTGCTGGGCCTCGACGTTCACCGCCTGGTAGCCGTAGACCGGGTCCATCAGCGGGGGCAGGAACAGCTGGGCGAAGTCGGCCCGCGAGAACCCGCCGTTGCGGTCGGGGCTCCACTGCATGGGCGTGCGCACGCCGTCACGGTCGCCCAGGTAGATGTTGTCCCCCATCCCGATCTCGTCGCCGTAGTACATGATCGGGCTGCCCGGCATCGAGAACAGCAGGGCGTGGAACAGCTCCGCCTTGCGCTCGTCGTTGTCGAGCAGCGGGAACAGCCGGCGCCGGATCCCCAGGTTGAGCTTCATGCGGGGATCGGTGACGTACTGGCTGTACATGTAGTCCCGCTCCTCGTCGGTGACCATCTCGAGCGTGAGCTCGTCGTGGTTCCGGAGGAAGATGCCCCACTGGCAGCCCTCGGGGATCTCCGGCGTCTGCGCCAGGATCTCGGTGATGGGGTGCCGCTGCTCCTTGCGGACCGCCATGAACATGCGGGGCAT
>DATGPY010000107.1:0-2664 GCA_035304465.1 Acidimicrobiales bacterium
AGCGGGTGTGGGCGGCGATCCAGCAGGCACGATCCGGCTCGGCCGGCGACGGGGAGGGGGCGCCGTGATCCCGGCACCGTTCGACTACCAGCGGGCCTCGTCGGTCGACGAGGCGATCGAGCTGCTCCGGCAGCACGGGGACGAGGCCAAGCTGCTGGCCGGCGGCCACTCGCTGCTGCCGCTCATGAAGCTGCGGCTGGCCATGCCGTCGGTGCTGATCGACATCGGCGGCATCTCCGATCTGTCCTACGTGTCCGAGCTGGCCGCCGACGGCGGCGTGCTGCGCATCGGTGCCCTGACCCGCCACCACGACCTGGCCACCTCCGAGCTGGTGCGCGACCAGGTGCCGCTCCTGGCCCACGTGGCCGGCCGCATCGGCGACCCCCAGGTGCGGCACCGGGGGACGATCGGCGGCTCGGTCGTGCACGGCGACCCGGCCTCCGACCTGCCGGCGGCGCTGCTGGCGCTGCGGGCGACGCTGGTCGTGCGGGGGCCGTCGGGCGAGCGGACGATCCCGGCCGACGAGTTCTTCACCGGCTTCCTGGAGACGGCGATCGCCCCCGACGAGGTGCTGACGGAGATCCGGGTCCCGGCGGTGCCCGGCGTCGGCTGGGCGTTCGAGAAGTTCAACCGCCGAGCCCAGGACTGGGCCATCGTCGGTGTCGCCGCGGTCATGACCGACGGCGCCGGCGGCCCCGGTGTCGGCCTGGTGAACATGGGGCCGCAGCCGCTGCGAGCCGTCGGGGTCGAGGAGGCGCTCCGGTCTGGCGCGTCGCCGAGCGAGGCCGCCGCCCGGGCCGACGAGGGCACCGACCCGCCGACCGACCTGAACGGCTCGGCCGAGTACCGGCGCCACCTCGTCCGCGTGCTGACCCGCCGGGCGCTCGAGACCGCCGGCGGCTGACGGGGCACGGGCGGTGGGCTCGGACGCTCCGTCCGGCCCCACCGACCGTAGGCTTGTGGACATGTCCCCCGAGGGTGCCGCCCCGGGCCCGGTCGCCGACGTCGCCGCCGTGGTCGAGGGCCTGTCGGCCGAGGGCTACCTGGCCGACGAGGGCCTCGCCACCGCGGTCTTCCTCGCCCTCCGGCTCCAGCGGCCGCTGTTCCTCGAGGGCGACGCCGGCGTGGGCAAGACCGAGCTGGCCAAGGCGCTGGCCGCCTGGACCGGCGGCCGGCTCGTACGCCTGCAGTGCTACGAGGGCATCGACGCCGCCCAGGCGCTCTTCGAGTGGGACCACGCCCGCCAGCTGCTGCACCTGCGGACGGCCGAGGCCGCCGGCCGGGCCGGCGAGGTCGGCGTCGAGTCGCTGGAGCACGAGCTCTACGACGAGCGGTTCCTCGTGCGCCGTCCGCTGCTGCAGGCGCTGGCGTGCGCGCCGGGCGAGCCGCCGCCGGTGCTGCTCATCGACGAGATCGACCGGGCCGACGACGAGTTCGAGGCCTTCCTGCTCGAGCTGCTGTCCGACTGGGCGGTGACCATCCCCGAGCTCGGCACCATCCGGGCGGCGACGCCCCCGGTGACCGTGCTCACCTCCAACCGCACCCGGGACGTGCACGACGCCCTGAAGCGTCGGTGCCTCTACCACTGGGTCGACCAGCCCGACGTCGAGCGGGAGGTGGCGATCGTCCGTCGCCGGGCCCCCGAGGTCGACCGCCGCCTCGCCGCCCAGGTGGCGCACGCGGTGGCCGGCATCCGCGCGCTGGGGCTGTACAAGCCGCCGGGCATCGCCGAGTCCGTCGACTGGGCCCGGGCGCTGTCGCTGATCTCCCCGGACGGGATGGAGCCGGCGGCGGCGGACGCCACGCTCGGCACCGTCGTGAAGTACCGCGAGGACCTCCAGCGGGTGCGGGAGCACGGCGTGGAGGCGCTGGTGCGGGAGGCGGTGGCCCGCAGTGGCTGACCCGGCCGACGCCCTCGGCGTCGCCGAGCCGTCCGACGTGGGCGTGCGGGCGGTCGAGCTGGCCGCGGCGCTGCGGCGGGAGGGCGTGCCCGTGCCGACCGGGGCGACCGTGGCCTACGCCCGGGCGCTGGCGGCCGCGGGGACGACGCCGTCGGGCGTCTACTGGTCGGGCCGGGCGACGCTCGTGCGCCGCCCCGAGGACGTCCCCGCCTACGACCGTGCCTTCGCCGCGGTCTTCGGCGGGGCGCCGGCCGGCCGGGCCGCCGCGGTGCCGCAGGTCGTCGAGGTCCGGCTGGACGCCGGCGACGACGGCGCCGCTCCCGCCGGGGTCGACGACGAGGACGCACCGGCGGCGGATGTCCGCACCGTGCGCTGGAGCCCCACCGAGCAGCTCCGCCACCGCGACCTGGCCGCCTGCACGCCGGAGGAGCTGGAGCAGGCGCACCGGCTCATCGCCGGGCTGCGGGTGCGCATGGCCTGCCGGCCCAGCCGGCGCAAGCGCCCGGCGCCCGGCGACCGCGGAACCCTCGACCTCCGGCGCACCGTGCGGCGGGCGCTGCCCACCGGCGGCGAGGTGCTGCGCCCGGCTCGCCTGCAGCCGGGCGAGCAGCCACGGCGGCTCGTGCTGCTGGTCGACGTCAGCGGCTCGATGGAGCCCTACTCGCGGGCGCTCGTCCGGTTCGCCCACGCCGCGGTCGTGGCCCGCCGCCACGGCCGGGTCGAGGTGTTCGCCCTCGGCACCCGGGTCACCCGCATCACCCGG
>DATGPY010000108.1:0-15588 GCA_035304465.1 Acidimicrobiales bacterium
CCACGTCGTGTGGCGGGGGGAGCTCACCTTCGCCATCCTCAACGCCTACCCCTACACGAGCGGCCACCTGCTGGTGATGCCCTACCGCGAGGTGGCCGAGCTCGAGGACCTCACCGACGACGAGGCGGCCGAGCTGTGGGCCGCCGTGCGCGACGCGGTCGTGGCCGTCAAGCGCGCCTACGCGCCCCACGGCATCAACGTGGGGATCAACCTCGGCGAGGCCGCGGGGGCCGGCGTGCCCGGCCACCTGCACGTCCACGTGCTGCCCCGCTGGGGCGCGGACTCGAACTTCATGACCGCGGTCGCCGAGACCCGGGTCCTGCCCGAGGCGCTGAGCACGTCGTGGGCCAAGCTGCGCGAGGCCTGGCCCCGGCGGTGAGCGGCCGGACTACCGGTCGCCGGCGCCCGGTCGCTACGGTCGCTGGCGCCATGGCGGACCCCAGCCCCGACGAGACCGACGGCCGGCGCGCCGGCGACGAGACCGACGACGGCGACGGCGAGCGGGTCGACGCGACCGGCTCCGGGCCGCCGCGCGACGAGGACATCGTCGACGAGCTGCCCGAGGACCTCGACGCCGCCGGCTACGTCGGGCCCTACCTGTTCCCCAACAACAACCGCCGCCGGGTGCCCGGCTACCTCTACCTGGCGTCCGCCGCGGCCTGCCTGACGCTGTGGCTGCTGGTCGACGACTCGCCCTACGTCAACCGGGGCTACGTGCTGGCGGCGGTCCTGCTGGCGGTGATGGGCGTCTACCAGCTCGTGAGCGGCTGGGACCTCGACGTCGACGAGCAGGACGCGCTGGTCGCGGCCGGGCGCGCCGTCGGGTTCCCGGTCGGGCACGCGTCGGCGCAGATGGGCTGGCGCGGGCTGCGCAGCCGGCCGACGTGGCGCATCCTCGTCTACTCCGACGAGAACCCGCCGGCGAAACGGGGCCTGGTGCTGGTCGACGGCGTCGACGGGCACGTCGTCGAGCACTTCGTCGAGGACAACCCCGAGGACTGGTCCGACCTCGAGGGCGCCTGACGGGCCCGGTCCAGCGCCACGGCCGGCGGCCGGGTTGGTACCGTCGGCTCGGCACCGAGCATCACCACCTGGTCGGGCCGTGGAGCTCGGGGTCGCTCGTCGTGGGCGAGACGGTCCACCACCCGGGACCGCTCTACTACGACCTGCTGGCGCCGTGGGTCCGGGTGCTCGGGCCGTGGGTCGGGCTGGCCGTCGGCGTGGCGGCGATCAACGTGGCGGCGTCGGTGCTGGCGGTGCTGGCGGCGCGTCGCATCGGCGGGCCGGTCGCCATGCTGTCCGTCGCCGCCGCGGCCGTCGGACTGCAGTACGCGATGGGCAGCGAGCTCCTCTACGACGTGTGGCAGCCCAACGCGCTCGTGCTGCCGTACCTGGCCCTCCTCGTGGTGGCCGCCGCCGTCGCCCGCGGCGATGTGGCCCTGGTCCCGTGGGTGGTCGGTCTCGGGAGCCTGGTCGTCCAGACCCACGTCAGCCATGCGATGGTCGTCGGGGTGGCGTGCGCGGTGGCGCTCGGCGCGTGCGTGTGGCAGGTCCGGCGTGCCGGCCGGCCCGTCCCGTGGCGTCGCCCGCTGGTCGCCGGCGCCGTCGTGGCCGTCGCGGCCTGGTGCCAGCCCGTCGTCGAGGAGCTCCGGGACCCGGGCGACGGCAACCTGTCCCGCCTCGTGCGGGTGGCGGCGAGCGGCGAGGCCGAGCAGGTCGGCCTGGGGCGCGGCGTGAGCGCCGTCGGTGAGCTGCTGGTCAGCTCGCCCTGGTTCGCCCGGAGCTCCTACGACCGCACCGCCGTCGGGGGAGCGCTCCTCGGGCCGGCGGAGCGGCCCCTCGTCAACGCCTCGTCGTCGCCGCCGCCGTCGGCGCGCTGGTGGTGGTGGCGCGGTGGCACGCCCGGCACCAGCGGAGAGGCCTCGCCGCGCTCTCGGCGATCGCCGCGGTCACGGTGGTCGCCACGGTCGTCGCCATCGGGTCCTCGCCGCCGTCGGTCGTCGGTGTCTCCGCCCACCAGATGCGCTGTGCCTGGGTCGCAGCGTCCCTCGCCTGGCGGCGCTGTTGTCCGCCGTCCTCGTCTTCGTGGGGGTGGCATCGACCTCCGGCTCGGCACGGAGTGGCGCGGACGGCGGGGTGTGCGCTCCGCTGCGGCGGTGGTCGCCGCGCTGTCGCTCGTCGCCGCCGCGAACCTGCCCACCCATCACGGGCGCTCGGTGAGCCCGGACCTCGAGCACGCGGCGCGCCCCGCACGGCGGGAGCTGATGACGGAGGCGGGCGCGCTGGCCGGGCGCGAGACGAGCCTGTTCGACTTCACCGGCGTCCGCTTCAACGACCCCTACAGCTTCCCCGTGGTGGCCTCGCTGGTGGCGCGGGGCGTCCCCGTGGTCGTCGAGGGTGACGCCCTCGTCGGCTACCTCGGCGAGGGGCGGCGCCACGACGGCACGGCCGACCTGCGGGTCTGGCAGGTCGAGGGCCCGGACGCCCTGGAGCCGCCGCCGGGTGTCGAGCGCGTCGCGCTCGCCGAGGGGCCGGGGGTCCCGTGGCGCTGTTCGCGGAACCGCTCCCGTAGGGCGCGTGGCCGCCGGGGGGCGAGGGGCCTCCACGGCGGCCCGGCCGGGCCGCCGTGGTCAGCTCCGCTCGGGTGGCTGGGGGCGGAGCAGCTCGGTGACCAGGGCCTCGGCCCGGCGCAGGTGTCCCACGCCCGCCTCCACCGCCAGCCGGGCGACCTCGAGCGCGGTGAGCCGCCGCCCCTCGCCGGCCACGGTGCCGGTGCGCTCCCACTCGCGGGCGCCGGTCCCCTCGATCCGGTCCGCGGCGGCGTTGGCCTCGAGGCCGAGCTCGGCGAGCCGCTCGTGCAGCGTCCCGGACACGGCGCCGGGCTTCGGCCGCCGCTCGGGTACGACGTCGGCCGGGTCGAGGACCGGGTCGTCCTCGGTCAGGATCGCGGCCAGCGCCCTGTCGGCCGCGGCGATGCCCCACGCCGCGGCGACGATGTGCTCGATCGGCGACCACCCGTCGACGACGCGGCGGGCGACGTCGTCGGGCGACTCGTCCTCGCCGATGCCGGCGAACAACCCCCGGTAGCGGCGCTCCAGCCCCCGGAGCGTGACGGCGATGTCCGACGGTGCGAGCTTCGACAGGTCCATCCGCCGGTTCTACCCCAACTCGGGTGGTGCGGTCGCCGGCGCGGGGACCAGCCTGGTGCGCCGTGCCCGCCCCCACCGTCGACACCGACCCGACCACCGCCGGCACCCCGGCACCGGCGCGCGCCCGCCTCGGCCTCGCCCAGGTCACCGCGGCGGCCGTGCTGTTCGGCGCCAACGCCAGCATCGCCAAGGTCGCCCTCGAGGCCGGCATCGGCCCCCGCGAGCTGGCGGCGCTGCGCTGCACCGGCGTGGCCGTCGGGCTCGCGGCCGTCGCCGGCCCGGTCGCCCGGTCCCGCCTGCGCCTGCCGCTGCGGCACGTGCCGCAGGTCGCCGTCCTCGGCGTCGTCGGCGCGGCGATGATCCAGTGGCTCTACTTCGTCGCCATCGACCGGGTGCCGGTGGGCATCGCCATCCTCGTCGAGTTCACCGGTCCCGTGCTCGTCGCGCTCTGGGTGCGCCTCGTGCAGCGCGAGCAGGTGCGGGCGGTGATGTGGGCCTCGCTGGCCCTGTCGCTCGCCGGGCTGGCGCTCGTCGCCGAGGTGTGGCGGGACGCCGACCTCGACCCGGTCGGCGTCGGCGCGGCCCTGGGCGCGGCCGTCTGCCTCGCCACCTTCCTCCTCGTCGGACGGCGCACCGGCGGCGCCCTCGACCCGCTGGCCGTGAACGTGTGGATGTTCGCGTTCGCCGCCGCCTTCTGGTCGGTCGTCGAGCCGGTGTGGGCGATCGACCGCGAGCCCCTCGGCCGGTCGACGTCGCTGCTCGGGGCGCTCGACGGGGTGGAGGCGCCGGTGTGGGCGGTGGTCGTCGCGGTCGTCGTCCTCGGCACCCTGGCGCCCTACGCGCTCGACCTCGCGGCGCTGCGCCACCTGTCGCCGGCCACCGTCGGGGCGGTGGGGATGCTCGAGCCGGTCGTGGCCGCCGGCGTGGCGTGGGCGTGGCTCGGCCAGTCGCTGGCGCCGGTGCAGCTCGTGGGCGGGGCGGTGGTGCTGGCCGGCGTCGCGCTGGCCCAGCTCGCCACCGGCGCGCTGGGCCGGTCCCGGGCCCGCCCGGGGGCGCGGCGTCCCCGGTAGCGTGCGGTCATGTCCATCTACGACGACGTGGAGATCAAGGCCCTCGACGGCGGGCCGCTCGACCTGCGCGCCTACGGCGACCGGGCGGTGCTGGTGGTCAACGTGGCCTCCAAGTGCGGGCTGACCCCGCAGTACGCGGGCCTCGAGGAGATCCACGAGCGGTACGCCGAGCGGGGCTTCAGCGTGCTCGGCGTCCCCTGCAACCAGTTCGGTGGGCAGGAGCCCGGCGGTCCGGAGGAGATCGCCACCTTCTGCTCGACGACCTACGGCGTCACCTTCCCGCTCACCGAGAAGGTCGAGGTCAACGGCGAGGGCCGCCACCCGCTGTACCGCCGGCTGGTCGAGGTGCCCGACGCCGAGGGCCACACCGGCGACATCCGCTGGAACTTCGAGAAGTTCCTCGTCGCTCCCGGCGGGCGCGTCGTTGCCCGCTTCAGCCCCATGGTCGAGCCCACCGACGAGGCGGTGGTGTCGGCCATCGAGGAGGTCCTGCCGGGCTGACCGGGACGGCCGGGCGGCACCCACCCGGGGCGCACCGGGCGGCGGCCGCCGGGGTCAGGCCTCCGCGCCGACCGTGCGCCGGACCTTGTCGGTCAGGTGGGCCGGCAGGACGTCGTAGTGGTCGTGCTCGGCCCGGAAGCGGCCCCGCCCGCCGGTCAGCGACCGGAGGTCGACGGCGTAGCGCTGGATCTCGGAGGTGGGCACCAGGGCCCGGATGGTCTGGCGCCCGTCGCTGCCGGCCTCGCTGCCCTGGACCCGGCCCCGCCGGGCGTTGAGGTCGCCCATGACGTCCCCCTGCAGCTCGGAGGGGACGGTGACCTCGAGCCGGCTGATCGGCTCGAGCACGACCGGCCCCGCCTTCTCGAGCGCGGCCCGGAACGCCAGCCGGCCGGCGATCTTGAAGGCCATCTCGGAGCTGTCGACCGAGTGCTCCTTGCCGTCGGTGACGGTGACCTTCACGTCGACCACCGGGAAGCCGAACACGCCGCCCTCCTGCATCGCCTCCTCGATGCCCTTCTCGATGGCGGCGATGAACGGGCGGCTGATCGCCCCGCCGACGACCGTGCTCTCGAACTCGAAGCCGCCGCCGCAGGGAGCGGCTCGAGGTCGATGATGCACACGCCGAACTGGCCGTGGCCGCCGGTCTGCTTCTTGTGGCGACCCTCGACGCCGGTGACCCGGCCGGTGACGGTCTCCCGGTAGGGGACGCGCAGCTCCTCGGTGTCGACGTTGGCGCCGAAGCGTCGGGCCAGCTTCTCGAGCGTGATCTGCAGGTGGGTCTCGCCGGTGCCGTGCAGGATCGTCTGGCGGGTCTCGTCGTTGCGCTCGACCCGCAGGGACGGGTCCTCCTCGACCGCCCGGTGCAGGGCGTTGGCGAGCTTGTCCTCGTCGGCCTGCGTGCGGGGCACGACCGCCACCGCCAGCGTGGGCTCGGGCTGCTCGATCGGCGGCACGACGACCGGCGTCCCGCGGGGCGCCAGCGTGTCGCCGGTCAGGACGCCGCCCAGCTTGGTGACCGCGCCGATGTCGCCGGCCACCAGCTCGCCGACCGGGGTCTGCTCCTTGCCCCGGACCGCCAGCAGCCCGTGCAGCCGCACCTCCTCACCGGTGCGGCTGACGACCAGGTGCTCGTCGGGGCGGATGGTGCCGGAGACGACCCGGAAGATGCTGACCTGACCGACGTAGGGGTCGGCGATGGTCTTGAACACGAAGGCCAGCGGGTCGCCGGCCGGGTCGGCGGCGACCTCGACCTCCTGGGCGCCGTCGCCCTGACCCGCCCGCACGGTGGTCGTGCGGTCGAGCGGCGACGGACCGATCTCCACCAGCAGGTCGGCCAGGCGGTCGATGCCGATCTCCCGGGTGGCGGAGCCGACCACGACCGGGAAGACCGTCGCCGCCGCGATGCCGTCGTGCAGGGTGCGCTCCAGCTCCTCCAGGCCGGGGACCTCGCCCTCGAGGTACCGCTCGAGCATGTCGTCGTCGGCGACGACGATGCCCTCGACGAGGTTCTCGTGCACCTGGCGCTCCAGGTCCTCCAGCTCGTCGGGGACGGGCTCGGTGCGGGGGACGCCGTCCTCGTAGATGTGGGCGGTGTCGGTCAGCAGGTCGGCGATGCCCCGGAACCCGGCCTCGGCGCCGATGGGCAGCTCGAGGGGGGCGATGCCCGCGCCCAGGCGGTCGCGGAGCTGGGCGAGGGTGGCGTCGTGGTCGGCGCGCTCGCGGTCGAGCTTGTTGACGAACACCATGCGGGGCAGCCCGAGGTCGCGCGCCATCTCCCAGATCTCCTCGGTCTGCACCTGCACGCCGTCGACGGCGCTGACCACGAACACCGCCAGGTCGGCCACGCGGAGGGCGGCGGCCACGTCGCCCATGAAGTCGGCGTAGCCGGGCGTGTCGATGAGGTTGATCTTCGTGTCGCGCCACTCGAAGGGCGCGACGGCCAGCGACAGCGAGATCCCCCGCTTGTGCTCCTCGGGGTCGTGGTCGCAGGTCGTGGTGCCGTCCTCGACCCGCCCGAGGCGACCGATCGCGCCAGCCCGGTGGAGGAGCGCCTCGGCGAGGCTCGTCTTGCCCGCCCCGCTGTGCCCCACGAGGGCGACGTTGCGGATCTGACGCGTTTCGTACCGCTTCACCAGGTCCCCCCCCCTCGGTGTCGTGGCGTACGTCACCGGAGGGTACCCGTCATCGGTCGGGCGCGCGCCGGCTGCCGCGGTGCGTGGCGTGGTCGTGGGCGGTGGACACGCGTTGTTACGCTTTGTGCCGTCCGGCAGCGCACGAGAGCCCGTCGGAGTCGGGTCCTGCGCCGGACGGAGGGAGATCTGGAGACACCATGTTCGACGGACGGTGGCGCAGCAACTTCGAGAAGGGGCTGCGACCCGTCGGTGGCCAGCTCCGGCGCACCGGCATCACAGCCAACCACCTCACCACGACCGGGCTCGTCATGGCCGCGGGCGCGTCGGTCGCCATCGCGAACGGCGCGCTGCGGGCGGGCCTGCTCCTCCTCGTCCTCACGGCCCTGCCCGACGTGCTCGACGGCGCGGTGGCCAAGGCGTCCGGCACCGCTTCGCCCCGGGGCGCGTTCTTCGACTCGACCGTCGACCGTGTCAGCGACGCGCTCCTGTTGGGCGGCGTCGCCTGGTACCTCGCCTCGACGCAGCCGGGCCGCATCGCGGTGCTGCCGCTCGCCGTCCTGGCCGCCTCGATGCTCGTCAGCTACGAGCGGGCCCGGGCCGAGGCCCTCGGGTTCGACGCCCGTGGCGGCCTCATGGAGCGGGCCGAGCGGATCGTGTTCCTGGCCTTCGGCCTGCTGTTCGA
Source organism: Acidimicrobiales bacterium (assembly GCA_035304465.1). Classification (GTDB taxonomy): domain Bacteria; phylum Actinomycetota; class Acidimicrobiia; order Acidimicrobiales; family VFJN01; genus ZC4RG19. Next base: position 7,535 of record DATGPY010000108.1, read on the forward strand.
GTCGCTGCTCGTGCCGGTGCTGTGGGTCATGCTCGTGCTGACCGTGTTCACCGCCCTGCAGCGGTTCGCCAAGGTCTGGCGCCAGGCGTCGGCGCCACAGGTCCAGCCGCTCAGCGCCCGGTGGCGCTCCCGCCGCATCGCCCGGGCCAGCCGCCCGCGCCGGCGCCGCACGCTGGCCCACCGCCGTCGGGGCTGACCGCCGCCGCGAGGCACGATCACCGACGTGGACCTCGTCACACCCGCCTACCGCGCCGCGTCCACCCTGGCGTGCGCGCTGCCCGGACCGCTGGTCGAGGGGGTCGCGCCCTCCCTGGGGTCGCTCGTCGCCCGGCGTGACACCGCCCGCCGCCGCATGGTCGAGCGCCACCAGCGGCGCGTCGACCCGACCCTGTCCGGGCCGGCCCTGGCGGCCCGGGTCCGGGACGTGTACCGCTCCTACGCCCGCTACTACGGCGAGTCGTTCCGGCTGCCGTCGGTCGGCCCGGAGGAGCTCGACGAGCGGCTGACCTACGAGGGCTACGAGCACGTCGAGGCCGCCCGCGAGGCCGGCGTGGGGCCGATGCTCGTGCTGCCCCACCTGGGGAGCTGGGAGTGGTGCGCGTACTGGCTCACCCGGGTGGCCGGGGTGCCGGTCACCGCGGTCGTCGAGCGCCTGGAGCCACCGGCGCTGTTCGAGTGGTTCGTGCGCTACCGCGAGAGCATCGGCATGCACGTCGTGCCCCTCGGCCCCCACGCCGCCAAGGAGCTGGTGACCGCCATCAAGCAGCGGCACGTCATCGCCCTGCTGGTCGACCGCGACATCACCGGTGGCGGGGTCGAGGTCAGCTTCTTCGGCGAGAAGACGACGCTGCCGTCGGGCCCGGCGGCCCTGGCGCTGCGCACCGGGTCGCCGCTGCTCCCCACCGCCGTCTACGACCGGGAGGGCGGCCACCACCACGGCGTCGTCCGGCCGCCGATCCCGGCCGAGCGGCGGGGGAGCTTCCGCGACGACGTGGCCCGCATCACCCAGGCGATGGCCGTCGAGCTGGAGTCGCTCATCCGCGCCGCGCCGGAGCAGTGGCACCTGATGCAGCCCAACTGGCCCTCCGACCGGGAGGCCCTGTCCGGCGGGCGGCGCTGACCGACCCGGCCGCCACCGGGCCGCCCCGGCGGCGGGGGCACCGGCGGGCACTACGCTGGCCCCCGTGCGCGTCGGGCTCGTCTGCCCCTACAGCCTCACGATCCCCGGCGGGGTGCAGGCCCAGGTGATGGGTCTGGCGCGCGCCCTCGCCGGCATGGGCATCGACGCCCGGGTGCTCGCCCCCTGCGACGGGCCGCCGCCCGACCCGTGCGTGACGCCGCTCGGCGCCAGCGTCCCGACCGCCTCGAACGGCTCGGTCGCCCCCCTCGCGCCCGACCCGGCGGCGCAGCTGCGCACGATCCGGGCGCTGCGCGACGAGGCCTTCGACGTCATCCACCTGCACGAGCCGCTGGCGCCGGGGCCGACGATGACGGCGCTGCTGTTCCGGAACGCGCCGCTGATCGGCACGTTCCACCGCGCCGGCGGCAGCCTGGCCTACACGCTCACCCGCCCGGGGGTGCGGTGGCTGGCCAAGCGGCTCGACCTGCGCGTCGCCGTGTCGAAGGACGCGCTCGAGACCGCCCGGCAGGCCCTGGGCGGCACCTACGACCTCCTGTTCAACGGCATCGACGTCGACCGGTTCGCCAAGGCCGTGCCCGCGCCCACCACCGGCCCGACGATCTTCTTCATCGGCCGGCACGAGGAGCGCAAGGGTCTGGCGGTCCTGCTCGACGCGCTTCGCCTGCTCCCGCCGGACGTGACGGTCTGGGTCGGGGGCACCGGCCCGCAGACCGAGGAGCTGCAGGCCCGCCACGGCGGCGATCCCCGCATCGAGTGGCTCGGACGCCTGAGCGACGACGAGGTGGCGTCCCGGATGCGGGGCGCGGACGTGTTCTGCGCCCCGTCGCTGCACGGCGAGTCGTTCGGCGTCGTGCTGCTCGAGGCCATGGCCGCCGGCGCGGTCGTCGTGGCCTCCTCGCTCGACGGCTACGCCAACGTGGCCACCCACGACGTCGACGCGCTGCTGACGCCGCCCGGCGACGCCGCGGCGCTGGCGGAGGCGCTGGCGCGCGCCCTGCAGGACGGCGCGCTCCGCAGCCGGCTGGTGGCCGCCGCCGAGCAGCGGGCCCAGGAGTTCGCGATGGGCCGCCTGGCCGAGGCGTACGTCGCCCGCTACGAGCGCCTGGCGGGGCTGCCGGTCGGCTGACTGCGGGGCGGCCGCACCGCCTGCGTAGGATGGGCGGCCGTGCTCGTCGTCATCGTCGTCATCGCCCTCGTCGTTCTGCTCGCGCTGTACGTCATCGTCAGCTACAACGGCCTGGTCTCGCTGCGGAACCGCATCGAGAACGCCTGGGCCCAGATCGACGTCCAGCTGACGCGCCGCTACGACCTCATCCCCAACCTGGTCGAGACCGTCAAGGGCTACGCCGCCCACGAGCGCGAGACGCTCGACGCGGTGATCCAGGCCCGCAACGCCGGCATGGCGGCGCAGACGCCCCACGACAAGGCCGAGGCCGAGAACCAGATCTCCGGGGCGCTCAAGTCGCTGTTCGCGCTGTCGGAGGCGTACCCGGACCTGAAGGCGAACCAGAACTTCGCCCAGCTGCAGGAGGAGCTGACCGGCACCGAGGGGCGGATCGCCTACGCGCGGCAGTTCTACAATGACACCGTCTACCGCTACAACACGAAGATCCAGAGCTTCCCGGGCAACGTCCTGGCCAACATCTTCCGCTTCTCCGAGCGCGAGTACTTCCAGGCCGACGACGAGTCGCGGGGCCCGACCCAGGTCCGCTTCTGACGTGCCGGTGGCCGCGTTCGCAGCCCCCGGCGTGATGTACGACCAGGTCGCGTCGAACAAGCGGCGCAGCCTGCTGCTGGTCGCCGGGTTCGCCCTCTTCGTCACCCTGGTCGCCGTCGTCTTCGCCTACCTGGTGCGGGGTGGGCCGATCGGCATCGCCGTCGCGCTGGCGCTCGCGCTGGCCACCAGCGCCGGCGCCTACTGGTCCTCCGACGCCGTCGCCCTGCGCTTGAGCCGGGCGCGGCCTGCCTCGGAGGAGGAGTACCCCCGTTACCACAACCTCGTCGAGGGGCTGTGCATCGCCTCGGGGCTGCCCAAGCCCCGGCTCTACGTCATCGACGACCCCGCGCCCAACGCGTTCGCCACCGGGCGCAACCCCCGCCACGCCGCGGTGGCCGTCACCACCGGCCTCCTCGAGAAGATGAACCGGATCGAGCTCGAGGGCGTGCTGGCCCACGAGCTGTCGCACATCAAGAACTACGACATCCTCGTGTCGACCCTTGCGGTGACGATGGTCGGCACGGTCGCGATCCTCGCCGACCTGGGCGTCCGCATGCTGTGGTGGGGCATGGGCCGCACCCGGCACCGCGACTTCGACAGCCGCCGCGGGGGCGGCGGGCCGCTCGCCCTCCTGTCGGTGCTCGGCTTCCTGCTCCTGGCCCTCTCGCCGGTGATCGCCACGATCATGCAGCGGACGATCAGCCGGCGGCGGGAGATCCTCGCCGACATGTCGGGGGTCGAGATGACCCGCTACCCGCCGGGGCTCATCTCGGCGCTGGAGAAGCTGCGCGACGACTCGACGGTCGTGCACGCCACCAGCCACGCCACGGCGCACCTGTGGATCGAGCAGCCCGCGGCCCAGACCCCGGAGGAGGGCCGGATGGCCCGCCTCAACCGGCTGTTCGACACCCACCCGCCGCTCGAGGAGCGGATCGCGCTGCTGCGCGAGCTGTGAGCAGGGCCGACGGTCGGCATCTGATGCGGGGAGGGCGCCGGGGCGCCCGTAGAATGCGCGCATGACCGAGTCGGCGACCTCCTCCGCTCCCGCCCGCGACACCGGCACCACCCGCGTGAAGCGGGGTCTGGCCGAGATGCTGAAGGGCGGCGTCATCATGGACGTCGTCACCCCTGAGCAGGCCAAGATCGCCGAGGACGCCGGCGCGGTCGCGGTGATGGCGCTCGAGCGGGTGCCGGCCGACATCCGCCGCGAGGGCGGCGTCGCCCGCATGAGCGACCCCGAGCTGATCGAGCAGATCATCTCGGCCGTCACCATCCCGGTCATGGCCAAGGCCCGCATCGGCCACTTCGTCGAGGCGCAGATCCTGCAGGCCCTCGGGGTCGACTACGTGGACGAGTCCGAGGTCCTCACGCCGGCCGACGAGGCCCACCACATCGACAAGTGGGCCTTCACCGTGCCCTTCGTGTGCGGCGCGACCAACCTGGGGGAGGCCCTGCGCCGCATCAGCGAGGGGGCGGCGATGATCCGCTCCAAGGGCGAGGCCGGCACCGGCAACATCGTCGAGGCCGTGCGCCACCTGCGGTCGATCCTGGGCGACATCCGCAAGATCACCCAGGCCGACAGCGCCGAGCTGTACGACTGGGCCAAGCAGCTCCGGGCGCCGGTCGAGCTCGTGCGCGAGGTGGCCGAGACCGGGCGGCTCCCGGTGCCGCTGTTCTGCGCCGGCGGCATCGCCACCCCGGCCGACGCCGCGCTGGTCATGCAGCTCGGCGCCGAGGCCGTGTTCGTCGGCTCCGGCATCTTCAAGAGCGAGGACCCGGCCCGGCGGGCCAAGGCGATCGTCGAGGCGACCGCCCACTACGAGGACCCCGAGATCCTCGCCAAGGTCAGTCGCGGGCTGGGCGAGGCCATGCGGGGCGCCGAGATCGACGGCCTCGACGTCCGGCTGGCCGAGCGCGGCTGGTAGCCGCCGCACGGCGGGCCGGGCGCCGGGCCCGGGCCCCTCACCGCTCGAGCGTCTCGGACTCCCAGATGCCGACGCGGCCGTGGTCGTCGCCGACGAGCGTGACCCGCCCGTCCTCGGCGATGGCGATGTCGCTGATCGACTGCCTGCCCGGGCCCGACAGGGCGGGCTCGCCCCGGTCGCGCCGGCTGACCTCGCCGTCGGGGCCGAGGAGCCACAGCGCGACGTCGCCCTCGTCGGTCGAGGCGTCCGTGCCGCCCACCAGCCAACCGCCCCCGGGCACCGGGGCCGCGGCGCTGGCCCACTGGTCGCCGACGCCGCCGAGGATGCTGGAGGTGACCTCCTCCCACGTGCGGCCGTCCTCCGAGACCCAGACCCGGGCGTCGATGTTGCCGGTGCTGTCGTCGTAACCGACGGCGACGAAGCCGTCCTCCCCGGCCGCGCAGGCGTAGGCCTGCTGGTCGCCGTCGGCACGGAACGGCCCCTCGGCGGCCACCCACCCCTCGCCCTCGATGCGGGCGGCGATCAGCACGTCGGCGGCGCCGTTGGGCCCGCCGGCGCCCACCGCGACGACCGTGCCGTCGGGGCCGACGCACACGTCGTTGTAGGTCTGGTTGCCCGGCCCCTTGTGGGGTGGCTCCTCGCCGGTGTAGCCGAGACCGTCGGGCGAGACGATGACGACCGGGTCGGCGTCGCCGGCGTGGTACGTGGAGCCGACGGCGACGAAGCCCTGCTGGAACGGCGCCACGGCGTCGAGCGCCTGGGTGCCGTCGCCCCCGGCGGGGGCGGCGGACTTGGGCGGCGCCTCCAGCTCGAGCGCGGTGATGACGCCCGCCTGCTCGGGTGAGGGGTCCTCCAGGAACTCCAGGTAGGCCTCGTCGATGCGGGCGTTCTCGACGCCGATGCGCGCCCAGTCCTGCCCGTTCTCCGAGACCCAGACGAGGCCGTCGGGCCAGGGGTCGGTGATGGTGTCCCGCTGGTCGGCCACGCCGAAGTCCTCGATGCCCACCGCCACGTAGCCGCCGGCGAAGGCGACGACGTCGCGGATGTGGCCGGCGGAGAGGTGGTCGGTCTCGACGACCTGCCAGCCCTCGCCGGTGCGGCGCCAGATCCGGCCGGCGAGCCGCTCGCGGGTCTCGCCGGTCGCGGCGGTGAAGGTGCCGCCGCCCACGAGGACCTCGTCCCCGAGGGCCACCGAGGTACCGAAGGGGCGGTCGCCGCCGGTGGGGAAGGCGTCGCCGGTGGCGTCCTCCCAGCGGGAGCCGGCCAGCACCAGGACGGTCGGCTCGGCGCCGATCGCCACCGTCATGCTGCCGTCCCCCTCGGCGTCGCGCAGTGCGACGCCGTCCTGGAACATCCGGCCGTGGACCGGGTTCGGCAGGGCCGACCACGACGCCCCGCCGTCGGTCGAGTGCCACAGCGCCGGTCGGGAGTCGTTGCCCCCGGCGGCGATCAGGCCCTGCGGCGCGCTGGTGATCGAGCGGACCGTGAGGTCGCGCGCCGTGCTCAGCCGGTCGTTGACCTCGAGCGGGGCGGACGGGTGGCCCCAGGTGCGCCCGTCGGTCGAGCGCCAGACGGTCGGCTGGCCCTGGCCGTCCTCGTCGCTCACGAACCCGCCGGCGACGACGGCTCCGTCGGGGGTGACGGCCACGGTGTGGAGCGCCTGGCGGCCGGGCCCGCGGAGCGTCGGGGCGTCGATCTCCTGCCACTCCCGGCCGTCGGGCGAGTACCAGGCGACGCCGTCCTGGTTGCTCTCGACGGTGCGCGTGCCCACCGCCACGAAGCCGTCGCCGACCGCCGCGACCCCGGTGACCGACTCCTCGCCGGTGCGATCGAGCGGTCCACCCGGCCCGCCGTCGACCGACTCCCAGGTCTCACCCCCGTCGCGGCTGAGCCACAGGCGGGGGCGGACCTCGCCCCACACGTTCTCGCCCCCCGCGACGAGGACGCCGCCCTCGCCGGCGGCGGCGGCGAAGGCCCACTGGCCGTGCTCGCCACCCATGACCTCCGGCAGGACCTGCTCCCAGCCGTCGTCGGTCCGGCGCCACACGGCGGCGTCCGCGTCGTCGCCGTCGCCGACCCGGCCGACGGCCACGAGGCCGTCGGCCGTCGCGACCGCGGCGGCCATCGACTCGCTGCGGGTCGCGTTTCGGTCGGTGACGATCTCGGCCTCCCAGCCGCGCGCGTCGTCGGAGGTCCACACCGCGGCCCGCGACGCCGTCCGGTCCGGGTCGACGACCGAGCCGACGATCGTCCACGGTTCGCCCTCGCCGCTGGGCGCGAGCAGGTCGCCGACGCTGGAGACCGGCTCGTCGAAGCGCAGCGCGGCGCCCTCGGCCCGGCTGAAGGTGGGCGGCGGCTCGGTCCGAGCGGCCTCGGTGCTCTCGCCGCAGGCGGCCGAGCCGACGAGGGCGAGGGCGGTCAGGAGCGCGGCCGCCCGCCGGCCGGGCCGGCCGCGGGCGGCGCCGGCCCGGGCGGGCGCCTCGCCGGTGCGGCGGGGCCGCACGCGGGCGTCACGTCGAGCGCGGGATGTGGCGTCCAAGGAGAGTCCTCCGGTGCGTGGTCAGCCCTCCACCCGGGTCCCAGCGGTCGACGATTCTCGCTGTTCGGGGAGCGGACCGTACAATCGAGACCGTCATGCCGACACGATCGAGGCCCCCAGGTGAAGGTCGGCGTCCTCGCACTGCAGGGCGCGTCCGCACGGCACGTGGACATGCTCGCACGGGCCGGGGCCGCGCCGGTGGAGGTCCGCACCCCCGCTGACCTCGACGCCGTCGACGCCGTCGTCCTGCCCGGCGGCGAGTCGACGACGATGTCGATGCTGCTCGAGTCGTCGGGCCTCGCCGACCCGCTCGCCGCGCGCCTGGCCGACGGCATGCCGGCGTTCGGCACCTGCGCGGGCATGATCCTGCTCGGCCGCGAGGTCCTGGACGGCCGCCCGGACCAGCGGTGCTTCGGCGCCGTGGACGTCACCGTCCGCCGCAACGCCTTCGGGCGGCAGGTCGACTCGTTCGAGGCCGACCTGCCGGTCGAGGGCCTCGCGGGCGGTCCCGTGCACGCCGTCTTCATCCGGGCCCCCGTCGTCGAGGCGGTGGGCCCCGCCGTCGAGGTGCTCGCCACCGTCGACGGCCGTCCCGTCCTGTGCCGCCAGGGGCCTGTGCTCGTCGCGGCGTTCCATCCCGAGCTCGGCGACGACCCCCGTCTGCACGAGCTCTTCCTCAGCGAGGTGGTGTAAGTGGCCGGTCACTCCAAGTGGGCGACGATCAAGCACAAG
>DATGPY010000109.1:0-3872 GCA_035304465.1 Acidimicrobiales bacterium
CCGACACCGCCGCGAGCGTGGTCACGCCGACGGTCCGCTGCACCCCGCGGGAGCGCCCGGCGGCCAGCGAGACCGCGGCGCCCAGCAGGGGCAGCAGGATCGGCAGCGGCACGAGGGCGGTCACGCGTCCCCTCCGGCCCGGTCACCCTCCCGGGCGGCCGCGGCGATGCGCCGGTCCTCGAGGTCGTCCTCGACCTCGTCGTCGGCGGTCAGGCGCCAGCTCCGGTGGGCGAGCGCCAGCAGGAAGGCGACGACGCCGAAGGTGATGACGATGGCGGTGAGCACGAACGCCTGCGGCAGCGGGTCGGCGAACCGGTCGACCTCGGCGGCCGTGGTGTCGGGGCCGGCGAAGGCGGGGTCGCCGCCGTCGCCGCCCGACAGCACGAGCAGCAGGTTGACGCCGTGGCCGAGCAGGCCGATGCCGATGATCACCCGGCTGAGCCGGCGGCCGAGCACGAGGTAGGTGCCGCAGGCGCACAGCACGCCGGCGGCGACGACCAGCAGCCCCGTCATCCGCCCCCGGCCTCCTCGTCGCCCTCGTCGCCCAGGCCGTCGAGCACCATGAGCACCAGCCCGACGACGATCAGGTAGACACCGGCGTCGAAGATCGTCGCCGTGGTCAGGGCGACGTCGCCGAGCGCCGGGAGGTGCCACTCGAACACCCGGTGGTCGAGCGGCGGCTCGTCGCCGGCCCGCGGCCACAGCGCCGTGCCGACGGCCAGCGCCAGACCGACGGCCGGGAGCAGCGACGGCCGCACGGGCACGACGGCCAGCGCCTCGTCGAGGCCGCCGGCGACGTAGCGCAGCCCGATCGCCGCGCCGGCCACCAGACCGCCGACGAACCCGCCGCCGGGCTGGTTGTGCCCGGCGAAGAGCATGTAGACGGACAGCACGAGCGCGGCGTCGAACACCAGCCGCACCGTGGTGTCGAGGATGACCGACCGCAGCCTCACGAGCCGACCTCCTCCGGGGTGCGGGCCCGGTCCCGGGGTCGGCGCCCGGCCCGGGCGAGGGCGACGATGCCGATCGCCGCGGCGACGAGGACGGTGATCTCGCCGAGCGTGTCGAAGCCCCGGATGTCCACCAGGATCACGTTGACGACGTTGCGGCCGTGGCCCTCGGGCCACGCCTGCTCGGACATCGCCCGCGACACCGGCTCGGCCGTGCGCGACCCGGCCGCCGCCACGGCCGCCACCATGACGAACGCCCCGACCACCGCCGAGACGCCGAGGCGCACCAGGCGGCCGGTGCGGGTCCGGCGGTGCTCGAAGCGGTCGGGCAGCCGGCGCAGCACGAGCAGGAAGACGACGACGAACAGCGTCTCGACGCCGAACTGGGTGAGCGCCAGGTCGGGGGCGCCCTGCACGACGAACAGGACGGCCATGGCGTAGCCGACGACGCCGAGCAGCATGACGGCGGCGAAGCGGCGGCGGGCGACCGTGGAGGCGACCGCGCCCACCACGAGGAGGGCGGCGACGGGGACGTGCGCCGGGTGGCCGACCGCGTCCGGCCAGCCGGGCCACCAGGCGCCCGACACCAGCGCGACGGTCGGGGCGACCGCGGCGGTCAGCAGGATGACCCCGGCGTAGAGCGGCAGCGACCCCGGCTGCACCACGGCCGTGAGCCGGGCGGCACCCCGCAGCACGCCGCGGACCGCGGCGTCGTACACCTGGGTGCCGGAGACGGGCGGGGCGGCGGCCGCCTGCAGCGCCGCGACCGGGCGGCGGGCGGCGAACAGCGCCACGCCTGCGGCCAGCGTCGCGACCGAGAGGAGGAGCGGTGCCGTGACCCCGTGCCACAGGGCGAGGTGGGCGTGGGCTCGGGGATCGAGGGCGTGGGCGGCGTCGTCGACCAGGCCGGACCACGTCGCGGGGGCGATGCCCAGCACGACGGTGGCGGCGGCGAGCACGACGGCCGGGGCGACGAACCCGGCGGGCGGCGCGTGCGACGCCGGCGCGCGTGGCCCGGGGTCGCCGCCGACCACGCCCGGGCGCAGGAGCGCGGCCGCGAACCGGAGGCTGTAGGCGGCCGTGAGCACCGACCCGGCGACGATCCCGGCCAGCACCAAGCGGTCGCCACCGGGCCCGTCGACCAGGGCACCGTAGGCCTCCTCCTTGGCGAGGAACCCGGCCAGCGGCGGGACCGCGGCCATCGAGGCGGCGCCGACCACCGCGACCGCCCGCACCGCCCGCCAGCCAGGCCCCGCCAGGGCGGGAAGGCGGCGGACGTCCCGGGTCCCGGTCTCGTGGTCGACGATGCCGACGACCATGAACAGGGCCGCCTTGAACAGGCCGTGGGCCAGCAGCAGAGCGCAGCCGGCGACGGTCGCCTCGGGACGGCCGATGCCGAACAGCACGACGAGGAAGCCGAGCTGGCTGATCGTGCCGAAGGCGAGGAGCTGCTTGAGGTCGAACGGCCGCAGGGCGCGCAGGCCCCCGGCGACCATCGTGGCGAGGCCGACGGTGACGACGAGCGGGCGCCAGACGCCGACGTCGGCGAACGACGGCGCCAGCCGGGCGATCAGGTAGACGCCGGCCTTCACCATGGCTGCGGCGTGCAGGTAGGCGCTGACCGGTGTGGGCGCCACCATCGCCCCCGGCAGCCACGAGTGGAACGGGTACTGCGCCGACTTGGTGAACGCGCCGACCAGCACGAGCACCAGCGCGACGGCCGTGGCGGTGCCGGACGGTGGCGCCGCCACCAGCTCGCTCAGGCGGAAGGTCCCCGCCTGCTGGCCGAGCAGGACGAGGCCGGCGAGCATCGCCAGCCCCCCGAGCGCGGTGACGAGCAGCGCGTGCTGGGCGGCGGCCCGGGCACCGGCGTCGTCGTCGTTCAGGCCGATGAGCAGGTACGACGTCACCGACGTCAGCTCCCAGGCGACGTAGAGGACGAGTACGTTGTCGGCGACGACGACACCGGTCATGGCCCCGGCGAACAGGGCCAGCACCGCGGCGGCGCGGGCCGCCCGCGGGGTGGGGCCGAAGTAGCGGCGGGCATAGGCGAACACCAGGGCGCCGATGCCGGCCACGAGCACGAGCATCAGCGCGGCGAACGCGTCGACCCGCAGGTCGAGGGACAGCGCCAGCCCGCGGACCCACTCGGCCCGGGCTTCGACCGCCTCGCCGCCGGCCAGGCGCGCGGCGTTGGCGGCCAGCCACACGAGGACCGCCACCGGCCCCAGGGCGCCGACGAGCCACGCGGCGCGCCCCAGCCGGCGCCGGCCGGCGAGCACGGCGGCCGCGCTCGCCGCGTGGATCCCCAGCAGCGCGAACAGCATCGCCGGTCAGCCCCTCCGTACCCGGGCGTGCGCGGCGGTCTGCGGGGTGGCGCCGTCCGGTTCGGCGAGGGGGGCGTCGGGCATCGGGGGTCCTGCCTGGTCGCGCGTGGGTGGTGGATCGCCGACCAGACTTCCCGGCACGCCCTGGCGGGACAGTAGACGAGGCAGGCGGCGCCCGTGAAGAGCTCAGCGGCGGACCGCCCACACCGGCCGGGGGGCCGGCGGCCTCACCGCCCCTCCCGGGCGTCCGGCGCCAGCTCGTCGAGCGCCCGCGACAGCGTGCGCAGGTCGTCGAGGATCCGGGCGAGCCGCTCCTCCCCCAGGTGGTCGACGAGCCGCTCGGCGAACGCGGCGTGGGCCGGGTCGATGCGGGCCACGGCGGCGTGGCCGGCGTCGGTGGGACGCAGCAGCTTCGCCCGCCGGTGGGCGGGGTTGGGCAGGTACTCGGCCAGGTCCCGGTCGACGAGGAGGTCGGCGATGCGCTGCACGCTCTGACGGGTCACACCCATGACCCGGGCGATCTCGGCGACCGGCAGCGGCTCCCGCAGCACGGCGCCCAGCACCTGCCACCACGCGGCGGTGAGCCCGACCGGGC
>DATGPY010000110.1:0-16768 GCA_035304465.1 Acidimicrobiales bacterium
GACATCGAGACCGTCGCCCGCAACGTGTCGAGCTGGATCCGCTGGACCCGCAAGCCGGGCGAGATCGGCCGCGACGCCGCCGAGGCCGTCGCCGTCGCCACCGGCCCGCCCGGCCAGGTCGCCACGCTCATCCTCCCGGCCGACGTCAGCTGGTCGCCCGGCGGTCTGACCGCCGAGCCCATCCCGCCCCGGCCGCCGACCCCGGTCGACGAGGACGCCGTCGCCGCCGTGGCCGCCGCGCTGCGCTCCGACGAGCCCTGCGGCCTGCTGCTGGGCGGTGACGCCCTGCGGGCCGACGGCCTCGTCGCCGCCAGCCGCGTCGCCAACGCCACCGGGGCGAAGCTCGTCGCCGAGACCTTCCCCACCCGCCTGGAGCGGGGCGCCGGCCTGCCGCCGATCGAGCGCCTCCCCTACCTGGCCGAGTTCGCCAGCGCCCAGCTCGCGGGCCTGCGCCACCTGGTGCTGGTCGACGCCAAGGCCCCGGTCAGCTTCTTCGCCTACCCGGGCAAGCCCAGCGACCTCGTGCCCGACGGTTGCGAGGTGCACGTGCTGAGCAGCGGCGGCGGCAACGCCGTGGCGTCGCTGGAGGCGCTGGCCGAGGCGGTCGGCGCCCCCGCCGACGGCGCCACCCGGCAGCCGGCGGAGCGACCCGACCCGCCGACCGGCGAGCTGACCGCGGCCGCGGTCGCCCAGGCCGTCGGCGCGCTCATGCCGGAAGGCGCCATCGTCTCCGACGAGGGCCACACCTCGGGCCTGTTCGCACCGGCCATGACCGCCGGCGCGCCCCGGCACGACTGGCTGTGCCTGACCGGCGGCGCCATCGGCCAGGGCCTGCCCGTCGCCACGGGGGCCGCCGTCGCCTGCCCCGACCGCAAGGTCATCTCGCTGCAGGCCGACGGCAGCGCCATGTTCACCCTGCAGGCGCTGTGGACCCAGGCGCGCGAGGGCCTCGACGTGGTGACGATCATCTTCAACAACCGCTCCTACGCCGTCCTGAACATGGAGCTCGATCGGGTCGGCGCCGAGGCGCCGGGGCCGCACGCCCGCGACCTGCTCGACCTGTCCCGGCCCGACATCGACTTCGTGTCGCTGTCCCAGGGCCTGGGCGTACCGGCCACCCGGGCGACGACGGCGGACGAGCTGGTCGACCAGCTGGGGCGGGCGCTGTCGACCCCCGGCCCGGCCCTGATCGACGCGGTCGTCCCGCCGATCATGTGAGCATGGCCCCGTCCGGCGGCGGGTCCTAGAGTCGCCGGGCGTGCCCGAGATCGCCACGGTCCTCCGACTCGACCTGGACCCGGCGTTCGTCGAGCCCGTGCGCACGGCGATGGCGGGGGTCGACGGCGTCCTCGCCGAGCCGGAGGTCGTCGCCACGCCCGCGCTGGCCACGGCCACCCTCGTCGCCGCCTTCCACCTCGCCGGCGACGGCGCCGAGGTGGCCCGCCAGGTCACCGCCACCGGCGGCGAGGGCCGGCCGCCCCGGGCCGTGCTGGTGACCGGCGAGGTGGTGGTGGTCGACGGCCGGGTCCAGGGGGCGGCGCGCGACCGGGCCGAGGCCCTGGCCGCCCAGATCTCCCGCGAGGCCGGCGTCGTCATGGCCGCCTCGACGGCCGTCATGGTCACCCACACCCTGCCGCCCGGCGTCGAGCTGGTCGACATCGGCGTCGTGCGGCTGCCCGACGGGCGCGACGAGCGGGCCTACCTGCTGCACACCGTGGGCGCCGGGACCGACGACGCGGGTGCGTCGAGCCTGGGCTGGGCGCACCGGGCGGTGGCGCACGTGCTCGTCGGGCGCGCCGGGCCCCGGGCCCGGCTGGAGGGCGCCTGGACGGGCGCGCTGGGCGGTGACCACCGGCTCGTGGTGCTGTCCGGCGACCCCGGGATCGGCAAGACGACACTGGCCGCCGAGCTGGCCGTGCGCGTGCACGCCACGGGCGGCATCGTGCTCTACGGCCGCTGGGACGAGGACGGCCACGTCTCCTACCAGGCCGTCCGCGAGGCGCTCGGCGCCTACGCCGCCGCCTGCCCCCGCCGCCTGCTCCGCACGGACCTCGCCGACCGGGCCGACGACCTCGCCCGGCTGCTGCCCGACATCGGCGCCCGCATCGGCGGCGTGCGGCCGCCGATCGCCCACGACCCCGACGCCGAGCGCCTCCGCCTCTACGAGGCGGTGCGGGGCTGGCTCGGCGCCATCGCCAGCCGCCGGCCGGTGTTGGTCGTGCTCGACGACCTGCAGTGGGCGGACCGGTCGTCGCTGCTGCTGCTCCGCCACCTGCTCGACTCGCCGCCGGAGGGGCGGGTCCTGCTCGTCGCCACCCTGCGCGACGGCGAGGTCGAGGGCCTGGGACCGCTGCACACGCTGGGCTCGTTCGAGCACAACCCGAGCGTCGATCGCATCGACGTGCCCGGCCTCACCAGCGACGAGGTGGCCGAGCTGATCGAGCGGACGATCGGCCGCCCCCTGCACGACCCGGAGGAGCACGACGTCGCCCGCTGGCTCACCGACGAGACCGCGGGCAACCCACTGTTCGTGCACGAGATCCTGCGCGGGCTCGGCGACGGTGAGCCCGCCCGGGCCCTGGCCGAGGTGCGCGACCGCCTGCCCGAGCGGGTCCACGACGTCGTGCGGTGGCGCCTCGCCCGCCTCGGCCCCGAGACCACAGCGGTGCTCACCGCCGCCTCGGTCATCGGCGAGGGGTTCTCGCTGGACGTGCTGGCCGCGGCGCTCGGCGCCCGGCCGCTGGAGATCCGCGAGCGGCTCGACGACGCGGTGCGGGCCGGGGTCGTGCGCGACACCGGCGACGGGCAGCGCCTCGCGTTCGCCCACACGGTCGTCCGCCGCGCCCTGCTCATGGAGGCCCATCCCGAGCGCACCCGGGCGCTCCACCTGGCCGTCGCCGACGCGCTGTCCCGGGACGAACGGTCGGCCCCGCCGCTCGCGGTGGCGCACCACTACCTCGCCGCCGCGGACGCCGACCCCGACCGCGCCGACGACGGCCTCGTCGACAGGGCCATCCGCTGGGGCCGGGCCGCGGCCGACCAGGCCCGGCGAGAGACGGCCTTCGAGTCGGCGGTGGCCTTCCTGTGCCGGGTGGTCGACCTCCACGACCGTCACGTCGCCGGCGCCGACCGCCCCGCCCGGGCCTGCGAGCGAGCGTGCGAGCTGCGGTTGGAGCTGGCGGAGGCCCACGACCGGGCGGGCGAGTTCGTCGCCCGCGACCGTCGCCACCTGGAGGCGGCCGACCTGGCCCGGGAGCTGGGCCGGACCGACCTGTTCGTCCGGGCCGCGCTGGGCTACGGGGGCCGGCTGCCGGCGGCGCCGCCGCCGAACCCCACCGCCCGCCGGCTGCTGGAGGAGGCACTGACCCTGCTGCCGGAGGAGGACAGCCGGGCCCGGGCCCTCGTGCTCGCCCGGCTGGCCCACGTGATGCACGCCGAGGCCCCACACCGCGAGCGCAAGCGCCTGGCGGACGAGGCCGAGGCCATGGCCCGGCGCCTCGACGCGCCGGTCGTGCTGGCCTCGGTCCTCAGCTCGCGCGTCCTGGCGCTGGACGGCCCCGACGACGTCGACGAGCACCTCGACATCGGCGAGGAGATCATCCGCATCGGCCGGCAGACCGGCGACCGCGACCTCGTCCTGCAGGGCGCCCGGGCCCGCATCCACCCGCTGTTCGTCGTCGCCGCCCACGACGCCGCCCGCGACCTGGCCGCCACGTTCACCGAGCTGGCCGAGGAGGTGCGGCACCCCGACCACCTGCGGCTGGTCGCCATGTGGCGGATCATGTGGGCCGCGCTCGAGGGCCGCTTCGCCGAGGCCGAGGCGGCGTCCGAGCGCCTGCGGGTGCAGCTCGACCTGTCCGGCCACCCCCAGGTCGGCACGATCCCGTTCGTCCAGACGTTCGTGACCCGCTGGATGCGGGGCACGCTCGCCGACCTGCGGACCACCGTCGAGGCCGGGCGCAGCTCGGCCGACTCGTTCACGTGGCGGATGCTGCAGGCCTGGGTCGAGCTCGGCGCCGGCGATCAGGAGGCCGCCCGGGCCCTGCTCGACGACTGCCCGCTCGACGAGCTGGCCGAGGCCGACGCCGGCTACCTGTGGATGTACGGCACGGTCGGCGCCGCGGTGGTGTCCTCCACCGTCGGCGACCGCCGCTGGGCCGAGGCCGCCCGCCAGGCGCTGGCGCCCTACTCCGGGCGCAACTGCGTGCTCGGCTACGCCGCCTACCTGGGGGCCGTCGACCACCACCTGGGCTGCGTCGAGGTCACCCTCGGACGGCTGGACGACGCCGTCGCCCACCTCGAGGCCGCGCTCGAGCGGCACCGCACGATCGGCGCCCGCCCCTGGGCGGCGGTCTCCGCCGCGTGGCTGGCCAACGCGCTCGTGGCCCGCGGCGGGCCCGACGACGCCGAGCGGGCCGACCGGCTCTGGGCCGACGCCGCCGAGGAGGCCGCCGACCTCGGCCTGGCCATCCTGCCGGCACCCCACCCCCAGCTCGCCCGCTGACGGCGCCGCGCCGGCGACCGGTCACCAGTTGAACCGGTCGAGGTGCTCGGTGATCGCCGGGAAGACGTCGTGGGCGGCGTCACGTCCGACCAACGCGTCGAGGTGCGCGTAGCCGGGCAGGACCCGTCGCTCGTACAGCGACGGCTCGTTGACGCTCTGCAGCCAGCGAAGCGTCCGCATCGTGCCGGCCGGCTTGAAGATGTGGTTGCGGTCGCCCTGCACCAGCAGGATCGGCAGCCGGAGGCGCTCGGGGTGCCGGGTGTAGACGTCCACGCCCGAGGCGTCGACGGCCAGCCGGTGCTGCATGATCGCCGCCATGTGGCGCAGCGCCGAGAGGTTGCCGACGCCGAACATGTTGTCGAGCTCCTCGTGGGTGGCGTCGTTCAGCTGCTCGTGGGTGTGGGTGCAGCCGTAGATGGCGTTGACCCACCGGCACAGCGCCTTGCCGCAGCGCTCGGCCCGGGGCATCGGCACCGCCCGCAGCAGCAGGTCGAGCGCCGCGTTCGGCAGGGCCGGGCCGGTCAGGGGCTCGACCGTGTGCAGGCCGAGGGCGGCGAAGAGCCGGTCGACGCGGGCAGCGACCTTGAACTGGTTGAGGAACGAGGTGACCGGGTGCAGCGGGAACTGCATGCACACGGCCGAGCGGACGTCGGCCAGCCCGGCGCCGAGGGCCATGAGCAGCGAGACCGACCCGACGCAGTGGCCGACCGCCTGGACGCTGTCGGCGCCGGTGACCCGGCGGACCTCGGCCACGGCGGTGGGCCAGTCGACCGTCGCGATCTCGTCGAGCGTGAACTGCGTCCGGGCCGACGGCAGGTCGATGCTGGCCCGGTAGTCGAACAGCCAGACGTCGTAGCCCTCCCGGGCCAGGTGCTCGGCCAGGTTGGTCTCGACGGTGTCGACGAGGAACGAGGTTGCCGACACGCCGAACCCGGCGGCCAGCAGCACCGGCCCCCGCCGGCCACCCTCGTAGCGGACGAGGCGCAGCCAGGCGTCGTCGCCGACCTCCTCGCCCTCGTGCCAGCGGCCGTCGCCGTCGCACCAGCGGGGCTCGGGCGCCGGCAGGCGGAGGGGGCGGCGACCGCTGCCGGTCAGCGGGATCCGTCGGGCCGGGGCCACCGGGAAGCGGGCGACGTCGTCGAGGCTGCCGTAGACGTGGGCCAGCGACCGGAAGAACCGCTTCGCGAACCGGGCGGCCCACACCGTCTGCTCCCAGCGGCTCTCGACGCCCGTGACCCGGAAGGTCGACAGCTGGCGGGCGAAGTCGCCGGGCGTGATGCGCATCGACCCGGCGGCGACCGGCCGGCCCTCCTCGTCGCTGATCGTGACGTAGAGGGTGGTCGTGTCGCTCCAGATGTCGAACCCGAAGCGGTCGTGCAGCTCCTTGTGGCCCTCGAACCGGAAACGGCGGCCGTCGTCGGCCACCAGCTGCATCGAGTAGCGCATCAGCCAGGTGTCGACCCGGCTCGGGTCCTCCTGCGCGAGGCGGAAGGTGCCGTCGACGACGCGCAGCCGGCGGGGTGAGAGCACGGGGGCGACGACCGTGCCGCCGAGCCGGGCCGGCGTGGCCGGGTCCTCGAGCATGGCCGGCAGGTCGTCGACGTCGACGGTGAGCACGAACTCGATGCGGCTGCCCTCGGCCTCGCCCCGGCGGGCGCCGGCGTGCGGGTCGCCGTCGTCGGAGGCGGCGGCCCAGCCGGCCATCCGCTCGGTGAAGCGCACGCCGACCCGCCCCTCGAGCGGGTGGGGGGGCAGCGGCGGCGTGGGGTCGGTCGAGACCGTCCAGCCCCGCTCGGCGGCCAGGAGGGCGGCTGCCCGCTCGGCGAGCGCCGAGATCGTGAGCAGCGGGTTGGCGGCCAGCGGCCGGGGGATGATCGCCCCGTCGGTGACGAGCAGGCCGTCGTGCACCTCGTCGCCCTCGCCGGTGAACACCCGGCCCCGGTCGTCGACCACGCCGTCGGCGCCCCTGTCGGCCATGACGCAGCCGCCGAGCGGGTGCACCGTGACGAGTGACTCGCGCAGCATCGACGTCCACAGGGGGTTGGCGACGTACTCGCCCCCGGCCGCCTCGGCGGCGGCCCGCAGCAGGAGCGCGTTGTGGTCGAACACCGGCAGGTCGCCCACCGCCGGCCAGTCGACCCGCACCGCGTCGTCCTCGAGGCAGAGCCGCCCGTCGCCGACGTCGTCGCTCATGACGAGGTAGGTCAGCGTGCGGTCGGCCGGGCCGCCGGTGGGGTCGAGCACCGCGCCCCCGGTGGCCACCAACCGCCGGGCGAGCCGTCGGGCGAAGGCCGCGGGCCCGCCGCCGTCGTCGATGTCGGCGGCCACGGCGAACGCCGCCGGCATGAGCCACCGGAGCGCCCCGGGGATGACGCCCTCCTCGATGAGCATGCCCCCGCCGCCGGCGGCCGGCGGGTGGGTGAGGTCGATGCACCCGGTGATGCAGGGGCCGACGGCGGCCTCCGGCGTGCGGGGGCGGCCGCCGGCCCCGATGCCCCGCAGCGGCGGGATCGGTCCGTCGATCCCGTACGAGAACGCCAGCACGTCGCCGTTGCCGGTGAACCGGTCACCCAGCCGTGGGGAGACGGCCAGGCCGCGCTCGCGCGACCGCAGCAGGATCTCGGTGGAGCCCAGCGACCCGGCGGCGAGGACCACGACGTCCGCGAACACGAACGACGTGGGGGCGCGGAACCGGGTGCGCCCGTCGCCCACCGCCTCGAAGGTCACCCGCCACCGTGGCCTGTCACCGTCGGCGCCCTCGACCGGCTCGACGAGCTGCACCGCCGCCTCGCAGTACAGCTCGGCGCCGTGGGCCACCGCGTCGGGCAGGTAGTTCTCGACCAGCGTGTTCTTCGCCCGGTGGTTGCAGCCGGTGACGCAGTCGCCGCAGAGGACGCAGGCCCGCTGCTCCACGCCGACGGCGTTGGGGCCGTCCTCGAAGCTGACGTTGATGGGCACCGCCTCGACGACCGGCGCGCCGTCGCCCTCGGCGCCGACGGCCCGGGCGACGCCCTGGGCCGAGCGCTGGAGCGCCCGGAACTTCGGCAGCGACGGCCAGCGCCCCCCGTCGGCGGGGTAGGGCCGGGCGCCGAGCATCCGCTCGGCCTCCTCGAACCAGGGGGCCAGCTCCGCCCGCCCCTGGTCGCCGCGCAGCGCCTTCGGCCACCGCTCGTCGTCGAACACCCAGTCGGGCGGGCGCAGCGACACGCCGGCGTTGATGAGCGAGGTGCCCCCGAGGCCGCAGCCGACGAGGACGCTGAGGTCGTCGCCCGGCCGCAGGTCGAACAGGCCGCTGCGGCGCCCGAGCCGGCCCCGGCCCCGGCGCACCTGCAGCTGGGAGACGGCGCCGACCAGCGTCGTGGGGAAGTCACCGGCCCGCAGCTCCCGCCCGCGCTCGAGCACGCACACCGACCGCCCGGCCCGGGCGAGGCGGGCGGCGGCGATGGCGCCACCGTACCCCGAGCCCACGACGACGACGTCGTAGCGGTCGCGCATCAGCGCGTGCGGGCGCGACAGCGAGGGTGAGGGCGGTACCACCTGGTCGCTCGCTCCCGGCCGGTTCGCCACTGCTGTCATCGGTCGCACCTCGTGTGGTGGGTGGCCACCCACCGCTCCTGCCGTCAGAACCCGCGCGGGTGGGCCGGCCCCGCCGCAGGCCGGCCCACTGCCGGGGTCGACCAGATCCCGCCCGTCCCGCCGCGGTCTCCGCCGATGTCGCACGGTACGGGTCTGGTCGCTCCGTCGAGGGCCATCATGCGCGCACGCCCCGCAAACGCCGCGCAAAGCGACGCGGGGCCCGTCGCGGTGGCAGACTGCACCGGCGGCCGGGGGGAGCCATCCAGCACGGACGAGGAGGCGGTGCGAGTCGAGATCACCCTCACCGGCGATGTCTCGCTGCGGCGAGGCGACGGCCCGCCAGCCGCCGTGACCGGTCCGCCCCGGATCGTGCTCGCGGCCCTGGTGCTGGCCGACGGCGCACCGGTCCCCCGCGACGAGCTCGCCGCCCGCGTGTGGCCGGAGCGGATGCCGCGCACGTGGGCGTCCGCCCTGCGCACCCACGTGAGCCGGGTGCGGGCACTGCTCGCGCCGGTGCTCGGCGCCGGCGAGACCGTGGTGGCCGGCGAGGCCGGCTACCAGCTCGTGCTCCCCGACGGCGTCGAGGCCGACGTCGACCTCCGGCGGGCCGAGGCGGCGCTCGCCGCGGCCCGCGAGCGACTCGAGGGCGACCCCGGGGCGGCGCTGCGGCTGGCCGTCGGGGCCGCCGACGCCATCCGGGCGCCGTTCCTGCCGGGGCACCCCGGTCCCTGGGCCGAGGCGGTGCGGGCGCACGTCGAGGACGTGGCGGTCGGCGCGCTCGAGCTGGCCAGCGAGGCGGCGGCCGCGCTGGGCGACGGCATCCGGGCCATCGCCCTGGCGGACGACGCCGTGCGCCGGTCCCCTCTGCGGGAGAGCGCTCACCGGCGCCTCATGACCGCGCTCGGCGCCACCGGCAACCGTGCCGAGGCGCTGCGCACCTACCAGCGGCTCCGCCGGGTGCTCGCCGACGAGCTGGGCGTCGACCCGTCGCCCGAGACCGAGGCGGCCTACCTCGACCTGCTCGGCCCGGCGCCGCCCCGTCCGGCCGCCGGCGGCGGGGTGCCGGCCGGGCCCGGCGGGCCCGCCCGGGGCCCGGCGACCGTTCCCTTCGTCGGTCGGCGGGCCGAGCTCGCCGCGCTGTCCGAGGCCTGGTCGCAGGCGGCCGGGGGCGCACGGCACCTCGTCGTCGTGACCGGCGAGGCGGGCATCGGCAAGTCGCGCCTCGCCACCGAGGCCGCCCGCCGGGTGCACGAGGACGGCGGCCTCGTGCTGTTCGGCCGGTGCGACGAGGACGCCATCGTCCCCTACCAGCCCTTCGCCGAAGCCCTCGACGCGCTGGTGGCCGCGACCCCGCCCGAGGAGCTGCCGCTCGACGACGAGGCCCGCGCCGAGCTGGCCGCGGTGCTGCCCTCGCTCGCCGGACCCCGCCGCCCGGGCGCGCCGGACCGGGCCCGGCTGTTCGCCGCCGTCACCGACCTCGTGGGCGCGGTGGCGAAGGAGCGGCCGCTCCTGCTCGTCCTCGACGACCTGCAGTGGGCCGACGACGACACCCTGCTGCTCCTGCGGCACCTGCTGCGTCGGGCCGGCGCCGCCCCGGTGCTGGTCGTGGCCATCTCCCGCGACCACGACGTCGCCCCGGACCACGCGCTCGCCGGCGTCGTCCAGTCGCTCGACCGCGACGGCTGGGTGCGCCGGCTGCCGCTGCGCGGCCTGGCCGAGGACGAGGTGCAGGCGCTGCTCCGCCACGTGCTCGGCGAGGGCGACCACCGAGCCACCGCCCGACGCCTCGTGCGGGAGACGGCCGGCAACCCCTACATGATCACCGAGCTGGCGCGGGCCGGCGCCGGCGGCGCCATCCCACCGGGCCTGCACGAGCTCGTGGGGCTCCGCCTCGCCGCCCTCGACGAGCCGGCCGCCGAGCTGCTGCGGGCCGGCGCCGTCGCCGGCGCGGCCTTCGACCTCGACATCGCCGCCGACGCCGCCGGCCTCGACCACGAGACGATGCTCGACGCGGCCGACGCCGCACTGGCCTCGGGGCTCGTCGCCGAGGAGACGCCCGATCGCTACCGGTTCACCCACGACGTCGTGCGCCGGGCCCTGGTCGCCCAGCTCAGCGGCGCGCGGCGGCGCTGGCTGCACGGGCGCACCGCGGACGCCATCGAGCGACGGCGGGCCGACGACCTCGACGCCCACGTCGCCGTCCTCGCCCACCACAGCGCAGCGGGCGCCCGCCCCGGCGGCGACCTCCGGGCCGTGCGCTGGTCGCGCCGTGCCGCGGCCCTGGCGCTGCGGCGCAGCGCACCCGCCGAGGCCGCCCGCCTGTGCCGGCAGGCGCTCGTGCACCTGCCCGCGGACCGGGACGGCGAGCGGGCCGACATCACCACCGACCTCGGCGTCGCCCTGCTGGCCGGCGGCGAGCCGGCCGGCATCGACTCGCTGCGCGAGGGCGCGACGCTGGCCCGGGCGGCCGGTCGGTCCGACGTGCTCCAGCGAGCCGCTCTGGCCCTCGCCGACGCCGCCGAGGACCGGCCCGAGCTGCGGGCCGCCGCGACCGACCTGGTCACCGACGCCCTCGCCACGGCCGCACCCGCCACGGACGGTGACGGCGCCGTCACCCACGCGCGGCTCCTCGTCCGGTCGATCCGGCTCGGCGCCACGCCCGGCGACGCCGGCACCGCCCGGGCCGCCGCGGACGGCGCCGCGACCCTGCACCGCCACATCGGCGCCCTCGCCGCGCCGGAGCAGGTCGACGAGCGCCTGCGGCTGGTCGGCGAGCTGGCGGAGCTGGCGGTCGCGTCCGGCGACGCCCGGCTGCGGGTCCGAGCCGCCCACGAGCGGGCGATGGCCGCGGCGACCACGGGCGACGAGGTCGCCCTGCGCACGGCGCTGGCCGCCATGGAGGCCGACGGCGACCCGGACGACGGTTGGGTGGCGGGCCTGCGGGCCGAACGGCGCGTCGCCGAGCTGACGGTCGACGGCCGGCTCGAGGAGGCCCGCGCTGCGCTCGACGCCCCCCGCCCCGCCGGCGCACCCGACGACGCCGAGCTCGTCGCCCGCCGCCAGCGCGGCGTCATCGACTGGCTGAGCGGCCGGGCGAGCGCCCGCGAGCTGGCCGCCGGGGACGCCGGCGGCCCGGCCGACCTCCACGCCCTGGCGCTGCGGGCGCTGGCCGCCGTCGAGGAGGGCGCCGGCGCGGCCGCCGCCGCGGTGCGGGCGCGCCTCGCCCCCTTCGCCGACCTCGTCTGCGGGATGGGCTACCGGACCTTCGTCGGCGCCGCCGGCTTCCACCTCGGCCGGCTGGCGGCGGCCGAGGGCGACCTCGCCGAGGCCGAGCGCCACCTCCACGCCGCGCTGCGGGTGCACTCGGCCTGGCGGGCCCGCCCGTGGGTGGCCCTCACCCAGAGCGCCCTCGCCGACGTGCTCGAGGCCCGGGGCCGGCCGTCGGACCGCGAGTGGATCGCCGGGCTGCGTGCCGAGGCCCGGTGGGTGGCCGAGCGCCTGGGCCTGCGCGCCTGAGCCGCCGGCCCGACCGGGGCGGTCGCTACGGTGGGCCCGTGGACGAGCGCACCATGCGCGAACGGGTCGCCGCCGCCCGGGTCGGGACGCTGGCGACCGTCACCCGGGACGGCCGGCCGCACGTGGTGCCCTGCTGCTTCGCCGTCGACGGCGACACGGTGTGGTCGGCCGTCGACGCCAAGCCGAAGACGACCCTCGCGCTGCGGCGGCTCGAGAACGTGCGCGCCGACCCGGCAGCGTCGCTCCTCGTCCACCACTACGACGACGACTGGACCCGCCTGTGGTGGGTGCGCCTCGACGGCCGGGCGCGGGTGGTCGACGGCGAGGAGGAGCGGAACCGGGCGCTCGGCGCCCTCGCCACCAAGTACCTCCAGTACCAGGGCATGCCGCCGCCCGGGCCCGTGCTGGCCCTCGACGTCACGACCTGGCGGGCCTGGCCCTGAGCCCGGGGCTCAGGCGAGCGGGTCGGCGAAGGGGTCGGCCCCGGCCGGGCCGCCGAAGGGGTCGTCGATGGCCGGCCGGATGCTCACCGGGGTCGCCTCGGCCTCGCCGGCCAGCTCGGCGCCGACGACGCCGGCGTAGCCGTCGCGCTCCAGCTCGAGGGCCAGCTCCGGGCCACCCGAGCGCACGATCTGCCCCTTGGCCAGCACGTGGACGTGGTCGGCCCGCAGCTCGTGCAGCAGCCGGCTGTAGTGCGTGATGGCCAGGACCCCGAGGCCGGGCCGGTCGCCCTGCGGCTCGGTCGCCGCCTCGACCCGCCGGGCGCAGGCCCGCAGCGCGTCGACGTCGAGGCCCGAGTCCAGCTCGTCGAGCACGGCGATCGCCGGGCGCAACACACCGAGCTGCACCGTCTCGTTCTTCTTCTTCTCGCCACCCGACAGGTCGACGTTGAGCGGCCGGTCGAGCAGCTGGGGGTCCAGCCCGACCCGCTCGGCCTCGGCCCGGAGCACGGCCGCCACGCCGTCGACCGGCCGGCCGGCGGCCCGGGCCGCGCTCTCGAGCACCGCCTGCAGCGACACGCCCGGGACCTCGGTCGGGTACTGCAGGGCGAGGAACAGGCCGGCCTGGGCGCGCTGCCAGGGGGCGAGCGGCAGCAGGTCGACGCCGTCGAGCGTCACCGAGCCGCCGGTGACCTCGTAGCCGGGCCGCCCCATGAGCACGTGGGCGAGCGTCGACTTGCCCGAGCCGTTGGGGCCCATGACCGCGTGGACCTCGCCGGAGCGGACGGTCAGGTCGATGCCCCGGAGGATCTCGGTGCCGCCCACCGCGGCCCGCAGGCCCCGGATCTCGAGGACGTGGCCGTCACCGGTCATCGTCCACCACCACCACGACCTGGCCGCCGTCGACGCGGACGTCGTAGACGGGCACCGGCTTCGTCGCCGGGAGGATCAGCGCCTCGCCGGTCTCGAGCGAGAACGTGCTGCCGTGCTTCCAGCACTCCAGCGTCAGCTCGTCGGTGTCGACCTCGCCCTCGGAGAGCGAGACGTTCTGGTGCGAGCAGGTGTCGCCGATCGCGTAGACGTCGTCGTCGATGCGGACGACGGCGATGCGGTGGCCGGCGACGTCGAACCGGCGGGCCTCGCCGGAGCGGAGCTCCTCCAGCGGGCAGAGCGTCACCTTGGGCATCACGCGTCCCTCCGGGCGAACTTGGCGGCGACGCCCTCGCGCAGCAGCGGCGCGAGGCCGGCGACGGGCAGGCGGGAGAGGACCTCGTCGAAGAAGCCGCTGACGACGAGGCGCTCGGCCTCGTCGGTCGGCACGCCGCGGCTCTCGAGGTAGAAGAGCTGCTCCTCGTCGACCGGGCCGACGGCCGAGGCGTGGCTGCAGCGGACGTCGTTGTTCTCGATGACGAGGTTGGGCACCGACTCGGCCCAGGCGCCGTCGGACAGCTTCACGTTGCGGTTGGTCTGGAAGGCGTTGGTGCCCCGGGCGTCCTTGCCGACCCGGATGAGCCCCGTGTACACGGAGCGGGACCGCCCGCCGACCGCGCCCTTGAACAGCAGGTTCGAGGTGCAGTCCGGGGCGACGTGGTCCTGGAACGTGCGGAAGTCGAGCGTCTGGTCGCCCTCGCCGAAGTAGACGGCGTCCAGCTCGCCGGTGGCGCCCCGGCCGACCATGCGGCAGTCGGTGCGGAGGCGGGCGTAGTCGCCCCCGAAGCCGATGCTGGTCGACCGCAGCGTCGCCTGGGCCTCGACGCGCGACACCTGCAGGCCGAGCTGCCAGGTGGCCAGGCCGAGCTGCTGGACGGTCACGTGGCCGACCCGGGCGCCCCGGCCCGCGACGATCTCGGTGACCGGCACGACCAGCGCCCGCTCCTCGCCCGAGGACTGCACCTCGACGACGGCGACCTCGCTGGCGGGGCCGGCGTGCACGACGAGGTGGGGGAAGGCGGCCGCGCCGTCACCGGCGGTGACGTGGACGACGACGACCGGGCCCGACAGCACGACCCCCTCGGGCACGTCGACGACGACCGGCTGGGGGACGAAGGCGTCGTGGAGGGTGACGAAGGCGTCCGGCGGCTCGCCGACCGCGGCGCCGACGAGGTCGGCCCTGTCGTCGCCGACCGGCCCGATGTGCACGCCCTTGGCGGCCAGCTCGTCCGCGACCTCGACCGAGGCGACCCGGCCGTTGACCGCCACCACCGTCGCGGCCGGGGCGGCGACCGCGTCGAGGACCGCCCGGGCCGGTGCCGGCAGCGCCGCGTCGACCGCGGGCGCCGGGGCGAACTCGTCGAGGCGGAGCTCGTCGATGCGGCTGTAGCGCCAGATCTCCTCGTCCGTCCCGGGCAGGTCGGCGGCGGCGAACGCCTCGGCGGCGCCGGCCCGGCGCGCCCGCAGCCGGTCCGGGCCGTCGAGCGCGGCAGAGAGATCGGGGGTGAAGGTGCTCAGCGTCCAGTCCTTTCGCAGCTCGTCCACACCGTGTGGGCGCCGCGGCCGGAGGGCCAGCCTACCGGCGGATACGGGGCGAACCCAATGGCTCAGCGCCGCCGCAGCCGGCGCCACCAGCGGCGCGGCCCGCGGCCTTCGCGCTCGGCGTGGACCTCGGCGAACACCGCCGGGCCGGCGGCGTTCACGATCTCCTCCGCCTCGTCGAGGAGGCGGGCGACGGAGCCGTCGCCGCGGTCGAGCGCGTCGAGGGGTTCGTCGGGCGTGCGCGGCGTGACGAGCGTGCCGTGGGCCCAGTTGACGTCGGCCATCCGCCGCTCGTAGCGCGGGCAGTCGGACGGGCACCGCCACGGGGCCTCGGGCGCGAGGTCGAGGTCGCACTTCCGCACGGTCTCGCCCGTGCGGTACGTCCGCGACTCGAAGTGCTTGCAGTCCTGCCGCATCGGCACCCGGACATTGTGCCAGCGGGGCGGCCGCGTCCGGCCGCCCCGCCGGCCGTCCGGGACGTCAGTCGGCCGGCGTCCCGACGACGACCCGCTGGACGGGCGGGGTCGTCGGGTCGCCGTCGTACGGCGCGGTGGCCCGGACGAGGACGGCATCCGCGGTCACCGAGACGTCGAGGCCGCCGAGGTCCGCCGGGTCGACCAGGTCGTCGAGCGGCACGGTCGAGATCGTGCGGCCGTCGAGGGAGTGGACGACCGCCGGTGGCCAGGCCCGGCCACCGTCCTCGCCGACCGGCGGGTTCACGACGGCGGCCCACCCGAGGGGACCGAAGGCCACGGTGGAGACGCTGGCCTCCGGGTCGTCGAGCGCGGTGCGGGGGTCGACCGACCACCAGCTGCCGCTGCCGTCGGCGGTCCAGATCGCCGCCCCACCCGTCAGGTCGGCCACGGCCGCGGCCGGCCGCCCGTCCACCACACCGGCGGACACCAGGTACCCGTCGAGCTCGCCCGCCGCCGTCCAGGTCACCCCGTCGGCCGAGCGGTGGACCTCGGTCGTCCCGCTGCCCGGCGACCCGGGGGTGCCGCCCCGGACGGCGAACAGCGTGAAGCCGTCGTCGCCGGCCACCACGATGCCCCCGGCGAGGCCGTCGCCGAGGTCGACGGGCGTGAACCCGTCCCCGCCGGCCGAGACCGCGACGAGCGTGCGGCCGTGCAGGACGATGTCCCGCAGCTCGTCGTCGACGCCGAGATCGTCCCAGGTGTAGGTCGCCGGCTGCGCCGGGGCCTCGGGGTCGCAGGCGCTCGGCGGCGGCGCCGGCGGCGGGCCGGCCTCGTCCGCCTGCGGACGGCGGGGGTCGGTGCCCCGCGGGACCGCCCACCCGTCGCCACAGGCGGCCGGCGTGACGACGACGCCGTCGGTGGTGATCTCGGCGCTGTAGCCGTCCGCCGGCAGGCCGTCGGGGACGCGGGCCTCGAGGTCGAGGTTCCCGTGGATCGTCGTCGTGACCACGATCGTGCCGTCGTCGGCCGCGACCGACTGGCTCCCCGGGCGCACCTCGCCGGGGTGCCGCGCCAGCAGGTCGGCGAGACCCGAGCCGACCTCCAGGGTCTCCCAGGTGGCGCCGCCGTCGGCCGAGGTGGCCAGGCGGTCGGTGACGCCCCCGCCCGCCGGCGCGGTGCCCACCGCGTACACCCGCTCGCCGGCGCTGGCGACCGCCGCCGGCCAGAAGCCCTCGGGCAGGGCCACCGGCGACCACTCCGCCCCGTCGACCGACCGGTAGAGGGTCGCCGGCGGCCGCGGGCTCTCGATGTCCCGGGCGCCGGGCGCGGTGGAGAGCGCGTACACCGACCCGTCGTCGGCGGCCACCGTGCCGGGGCCGGAGACGAACCCCAGCCCGCTGGTGGCCTCGACCACCGACCAGTCGAGGGGCGAGGCGACCACCTCGCCAGCGCCCTCCCCGGCCGGGCGGACGGCGACGTCGGCGGGACGGGGGTCGTCCCCGGGCAGCACGATCGCCGCCGACACCCCGACGACGGCGACGACCGCGGCGGCGGCCGCGGCCCGGCGGTTCCGCCGGCGGCGGCCGGCCCGCCGGACGACGGCGTCGAGCTGGCCGGGCGGGAGGTGCAGGGTCGCCGCCCGGGCGGTCAGGTAGCGGGAGATGCGGTCCTCGTTCACGGCGTTCACGGCGCGTCCTCCGGGTCGCGCAGGTGCCCCAGGCGGCTCTCGAGCTGGCGGAGCGCCCGGTGCAGGCGGCTCTTGACGGTGCCCTCGCTCACGCCGAGGGCCTCGGCGGTCTCGGCGGTGCTCCAGCCGAGCAGGTGGCGGCAGACGACGGCGCTGC
>DATGPY010000111.1:0-7795 GCA_035304465.1 Acidimicrobiales bacterium
TAGAGCGGCAGGCGCTCCTTCTCGGTGTCGTAGTACTCGACCCGGTCGGCCAGCTCGGGGCTGATCGACGCCACGTAGTCGCGCACCGCCGTGTACAGGTCCCAGTCGTCGATGAGGACGCTGCGGTAGTCCTGGTTGAACTCCTCCCGGATGACCCGCACGGCCATGTCGGGCTCGCGGTAGAGCAGCTTCGGCGCCTTCGACCGCTTGGCCAGGGCCTCGATCTGGTTCCACTGCTCGACGAGGCGCCGCACGTCGTCCTCGATCTCCTCGGCGGTCACGCCCTCGGCAGCGGTCCGGACGATGACGCCGTGCTCGTCGGGCTTGACCCGGTCGAGGATCTGGCGGAGCCGCTTGCGCTCCTCGTCGGGCAGGCGCTTCGAGATGCCGTAGGTGGACGAGTTCGGGATGAGGACGACGAACCGGCCCGGGAGGGAGACCTCTTGCGTGAGGCGGGCGCCCTTGGCGCCGATGGGGTTCTTCGTGACCTGGCAGACGATGGTCTGGCCGGCCTTCAGGACGTCCTCGATGCGAGGGCGCCCCTTCGAGCCGGCGCGCTCGATGTCCTCGGGGTCGTAGTGGACGTCGCCCCGGTAGAGCACCGCGTTCTTCGGCGTGCCGATGTCGACGAAGGCGGCCTCCATGCCGGGCAGCACGTTCTGCACCCGGGCCAGGTAGATGTTGCCGTGGATCTGTGAGATGTCGTCGGAGGGCCGCGACACGTAGTGCTCGATCAGCGAGCGGCCCTCGAGCACGGCGATCTGGGTGGCGTTCGGGCCGACGTGCACGCACATCGAGTAGCGACCGACCGCCTTGCCCTTGCGCTCCCGCCCGCGCCGGCGCTCGAGCGTCTCCTCGTCGAGGTCGGGCGCCTGCGGCATGACGGCCTCGACGGGCCCGGTGTCGTCGCGGCGCTCGCCGGCGGTCGCCTTGGCGCCGGAGCGGCCCCGGCCGCCGCGCCGGCGGCGGCGCTTGCGGCCCTCCTTCGGCGGGGTGCCGGCCTCCTCGGCCTTGCGGGCCTCGATCTGCTCGAGGACCTCGGGCGGGATCGAGTCGCCGATCCTCGGCTTGCCCGGTGCCTTGGGCACGAGCGCGGCCGCGGCGGCCTCGACGGTCGCCGGCCGACCCTCGCGGTGGAGGTCGGGCAGCTCGGGCGCGCGGTCGTCGTCGAGGGGCGGCGGCGTCGGCCGGCCACCGTCCCCGGCGCCCGAGCGGCGGGTGCTGTCGCGCTCGCCGCTCGCGCCCTCGCCGCCGGCGCCGCCGGCCTGGGCCGGGGCCCCGGTTGGCGCGCCCGCCTCGGCACCGGTGCCGGCCTCGGCGCCCGCGCCGGCCCGGGCCTTGTTGCGCTTGCGGCCGCCGCGGCTGCCACGCCGGCGCCGCTTGCGGCCGCCGCTCCCGCTGCCGCCGCCACCGCCCGCGGCGGCGGGTCCGGCGGCGTTGCCGTCGCTGTTCGCCGTCGCCCCGTCGGCCGGTGCCGCGGGTGCCGCCTCGGCCGGGGTGTCGTCGGCCGGCGCCGTGCCGGCCGGTGGCGTGCCGCCGGGGGCGGCGGCACCGTCGGCGGGGGGTGCCCCGGCGCTCGTCCGCCCGTCGTCCTCAGCGGCCGGGCAAGGCGCCCCCGGGCCGGAGATGTCTGTCTCGGACATGGTCGAAATCCCTTCTCATGACGCGCGCCTTTCGGCGTGCGGAGGCGGCGTCGCTGCCGGCCCGAGGTCGACGACCTCGCGCCGGGCGCCGCCGGCCTGCGTCCACTGGTGCAAACGGGTGACCCGCACCACCACCCAGGTCGGGTCGATCGCGGCGATCAGCTCGGTCGGGCGCAGGGCGCGCGGTTGCGCCGCGAGCTCGGCGCGGAGCGCCGTGGCGGTGCCGGTCGCGGTCGGTGCGAGCGGTGCCACGACCTCGGTGACGGGACCGAGGACCTGCAGGTCGAGGATCGCGGGGCGGACGTCCTCGGTGACGGTCCGCCCCTTGCGTTCACGGGTCAGGGGGAGCTCGGCGGCCTCCAGCGCCCGGGCGACGCCGGCGGCGACGACCGGGGGCCCGAGGTCGCCGACCTCGATGTGCCAGGTGCAGCTGGTGACCACCTGCTGGAGCGACGGTGCGCCCGGCGGCAGGGGGGCGACCGACTGCACCTCCATGCCCGCGGGGAGGGCCGGGGCGAGCAGGGCGGGCACCTGCTCGACGGCGACCTGGCCGAGCGGCACGCGCAGGGCCACGTCGAGGTACTCGCCGAGGGACTCGTAGCCCGTCGACAGGGCCAGCCCGAAGCTCAGCTTGGGGCGGGGGGCGAACCCCTCGGTGTAGGCGATGGGGATCTGGGCCCGGCGGAGGGCCCGCTCCCAGATGCGGGCCACGTCGCGGTGGCTCGTGAAGCGCACCTTGCCCTGCTTCGAGTAGCGGATCCGCAGGCGCGGCGCCGGGCCCGGGGCCTCGCGGCGATCCGCCGCGCGCGGGCCGGGCGCGTCGCTCACCGCCGGGCTCCCGTCAGGTCCGACGAGCGCAGCACGACGGGCACGCTGGTGACCCGGTCGGCGGTTGACAGGTCCTGGCCGGTGCCCTGGCTGCCGCCCGCCGGCGGCGTCGTCGAGGCGACGACGTGCTCGATACCGTAGCCGGTGCAGGCGCCGCAGTCGTAGCAGGGCGTCCAGCGGCAGTCCGGCAGGCCGACCTCGGCCAGGGCGTCCTGCCAGTCCTGCCAGAGGAAGTCGCGGTGGAGGCCCGCCGACAGGTGGTCCCACGGCAGCACCTCGTCCTCGGGGCGGTGCCGGTGGACGTACCAGTCGACGTCGAGGCCGTGATCGGCCATCGCCCTCAGCCACAGGTCGAGGCTGAAGTGCTCGCTCCACTCCTGGAACGTGCCGCCCTCGCGCCACACCTGCTCGATGACCGGTCCCAGCCGGCGGTCGCCCCGGGACAGCAGGCCCTCGACCAGGCTGGCCTTCGGGTCGTGCCAGGTGAGCTGCAGGCCCTTCACCTTGCGGGCGCCCTCGCGCAGCAGGCCGATCTTGCGCTCGAGCTCCTCCAGCGTGTTCTGCCCGAACCACTGGAACGGGGTGAACGGCTTGGGCACGAACCCGCCGACCGACGCCTTGACCGACACGTGCTTCGTGTGGCGGCGGCCGAGCTCGACGCAGTTGCGGGCCAGCTCGAGGATGCCGAGCGTGTCCTCGTCGGTCTCCGACGGCAGGCCGGTGAGGAAGTAGAGCTTCACCCGCCGCCAGCCGGCGCCGAACGCGGCCTCGACCGCGCCGTAGAGGTCGTCCTCGCGGATGAGCTTGTTGATGACCTGGCGCATCCGCCAGGTGCCGGCCTCGGGGGCGAAGGTCAGGCCGGTGCGGCGCGCCTTCTGGATCTGGGTGGCGATCCCCACCGTGAAGGCGTCGACCCGCAGGCTGGGCAGGCTGACCGACACCTGACCGCAGGCGGCCGGGTCGTCGACGATGCCCTCGACGACCTCCTCGATGCCCGAGAAGTCGGCGGTGGACAGGCTGGTGAGCGCCACCTCGTCGTAGCCGGTGCGTCGGAGGCCCTCGGTCACCATCGTGCGGACCTGCTCGGCCGGGCGCTCGCGCACCGGGCGGGTGATCATGCCGGCCTGGCAGAACCGGCACCCGCGGGTGCACCCGCGGAACACCTCGACGTTGAGCCGGTCGTGGACGACCTCGGTGAGCGGGACGAGCTGCCGGCGGGGGTAGGGCCACTCGGCGAGGTCGGCGATGGTGCGCTTCTCGACCCGCTCGGGCACGTCCGGGTGGCGGGGCGTGACGGCGGCGACGGCGCCGTCGTCGCCGTAGGTGACCTCGTAGAGCGACGGGACGTAGACGCCGGGGACCTGTGCGAGCGCGCGGAGCACGCCCTCGCGGCTGCCCTCGGTGCGCCCCGACGCCTTCCAGTCGCGGATCACCTCGGTGACCTCGGCGACGACCTCCTCGCCGTCACCGAGCACGACGAAGTCGAGGAAGTCGGCCAGTGGCTCGGGGTTGTAGGTGCAGTGCCCGCCCGCCGCGACCAGCGGGTGCTCGGGGCGCCTGTCGGTCGCCCGCACCGGGACCCCGGCCAGGTCGACGCAGTTGAGCACGTTGGTGTAGGTGAGCTCGGCGGAGAGGTTGAAGGCGAGGACGTCGAACTCGTGCGCCGGGCGGTGGGTGTCGACCGAGAACAGCGGGATGCCCTCGCGCCGCATCACCGCCTCGAGGTCGCTCCACGGCGCGTAGGTCCGCTCGGCGCACGCGTCGTCGCGCTCGTTGAGGATCTCGTAGAGGATCTGGAGGCCCTGGTTGGGCAGGCCGATCTCGTAGGTGTCCGGGTAGGTGAGCAGCCACGAGACCGCGCCCTCGGCCACCGCCGGACGCTGGGCGCCGAGCTCGAGCCCGATGTAGCGGGCCGGCTTCTCCACGCCCGCGAGGTGCGGTTCGAGCTGCGTCCAGACGGATGACATGTCACGACAAGGCTAGCGGGGCGCCGGCGCTCGTCCTGAACCCCCGGCCCGACGGCCGCATGCGCCCTGGTGACGGGCGCGATCCCTGCGGGTGGCGCGGGCGCGACCCCGTGCCGTGGCCTAGGGTTCCGCCCGTGAGCATCACGGCTGGGGGACCCGGTGCCGTCGCGACGGCACCGGCGCCAGAGGCTCGGGGGGACTCCGACCACGGACCGGAGCGGGCGGTCCACAGGCTGCGCGACCTCACGCGCGGCGAGCGCTGGTGGGCGCTCGCCGCCGCGCTGGCGCTGCTCGCCGCGCCCGTCGTCGCCGTCGCGATGTTCGTGCCCGACTGGACGCCGGCGGGCGACCCCGCCCTCATGGGGCTGCGGTCCCTCGACGTCGGCACCGCCAACACGCCGACCATCGGGCAGCCGTCGCAGTCGCGCCTGTACGCGGAGACGGTCCACTCCGTGCACCACCCTGGCGCGTCGCACTTCTACCTGATGGCGCTGCCCATCCGGGTGCTCGGCGCGCCGCTGGGCATGCCGCTCGTGTCGCTGCTCATCGTCGGGTCGTGCCTGGTCGTCGCCGTGTGGGCGATCTTCCGCCGGCTCGGCCGCACCGCGGGGCTCGTGTCGGCGGCGGTTCTGGCGCTCGTGGCCTTCACCACGGGCCCGGGGTCCCTGGTCAACCCGGTCAGCTCCAACATCGCCTGCTACCCCCTGCTGGCCACCGCGGTGCTGTGGTGGTGCGTCGCGGCCGGCGACGTCCGCCTGCTGCCGCTGGCCACCGGCTTCGCCTCGTTCACCGCCCAGCAGCACCTCTCGGTCGTGCCGGCCACGACCGTCCTCGTGGCGGGCGGGCTCGCGGCGCTCGCCGTCCTCGGGTGGCGGGCCGGCCGCTGGGCCGTGTCCGGCGAGCGGCGCGAGCTGCGCCGCTTCGGGCTACGGGCGCTCGGTCTCGGCCTGCTGCTGTGGTCGCCGGTCATCGCCCAGCAGTTCCTCGGCGATGCCGGGAACCTCGGCGAGATGTGGTGGTTCGCCCGCCACGGCAACAGCGACAACCTCGGCCTCTCCTCGGCGGTGCGGCAGGTGGCCAACGTCGTCGGCCTGCCGCCCGCGCTCGGGCGGACCCAGGTCTCCGGCGGCGACCTGCTGGCCGACCCGTCGCCGCTCCGGTGGGCCACGGCGGCCGCGGTGCTCGGCGGCGCGGTCGCGCTGTGCCTGCGCTGGCGCCGGCAGGGCTCGCCACGTGCCGCCCTCGGCATCGGCCTGGGCCTGGTGCTCGCCGCCAGCCTCGCCAACGGGGCCTCGGTGCCGCGCGGCCTCGAGATGACCCGCATCACCTTCTACCACTGGACCTGGCCGCTCTCGCTGCTGGTCGCGCTCACCTACGCCCTGGCGGTGGCACCGGTCCTCGCCCGGCTCACCACCCGCCGGTGGCCCGTCGCCCGCCCCGCCCTGGCCGGGCTCGCCGTCCTCGCCGTCGCCCTCCCGACCGCGGTCAACCCCGCGTTCGACCGGCGGGCGAACACGGCGCACGCCGCCGGCTCGCCCGTCGACGTCGACGTCGTCCGGCGCCTCGCGGACGCCGTCGAGGCCGAGGCCGACCGCATGGGCGACCACGTGCTGCTCGTCAGCCGGGGCGAGCCGGTCTTCGCCGGCGTGATGGACGCGCTGGCCTTCGAGCTCGCCCAGCGGGGCATCGACGTGAAGTTCCCGCTGAACTACCGGTTCTTCGTCAACGACGACCGGCTGGTCGACGCCGACCGGCTCGACGGGGGCCTCGTCCTGCTGGTCGACGCCCCCGTCCCGCCGGACGTGCCCGACGGCGGCGAGCTGCTCGCCGAGGCCACGATCGTGCCCGGCTTCGACACCGACGCCTAC
Organism: Acidimicrobiales bacterium; assembly: GCA_035304465.1. GTDB lineage: Bacteria > Actinomycetota > Acidimicrobiia > Acidimicrobiales > VFJN01 > ZC4RG19. The sequence continues at coordinate 6,307 of DATGPY010000111.1, forward strand.
GCCGAGCTCGTCGAGCTCGCCCGGGCCCACGACGAGGTCGTGCCCACCCCGGAGACCGAGCGCCACCTCGAGCAGCTGACCGGCGGCGACGAGGACCTCGAGGCGTTCGTCGACCTGCTCCTCGAGGAGATCGTCGAGAACCCCCGACGGGCCTTCGTCAACCTCACGATCCTCGAGTTCGTGCGCGACCACCCGCTCGAGCAGCCGGCCTTCGACCCGGAGATCGTGCAGCGGGTGATCGACGGCCTGGCGGCGTTCGAGGAGGGAGGCAGCCGCATCGGCGCGCTGCGCCTCTACCTGCTCGACGGCGACGAGATGCGCGACACCGCCTACCGGCACGAGCTGCCCCGCGACGAGGACGCCGGCTGACCCGGACGGCGGACGACCGCCTCAGCCGGCGGGCCGCGGGCGGGGCCGCCGTGCCTCCGCGATCACCCAGGGGAAGGCCCGCACGACCCGCACCTCCTCGAAGGCGGTGGCGAGCGTCCGACGCAGGCGCCGGGGGGTGTACCACTGCACGTGCTCGGGGTCGTTGCCCAGGCGCCGGACGTTCTTCCCCCGGGCCAGGTTCCCGAGGCGGAACCAGGGCTCCCACGGCACCGACACGACGCACCGCCCACCGGTGATGCGGGCCAGCTCGGCGACGGCCGGCGCCACCGCGGGCAGGTGCTCGAGCACCTCGATGCAGGTCACCAGCTCGACACCGCCACCGCGCACCGGCAGCATCCCGGCATCGCCGACCACGGGGGTCACGCCCGGCAGGCGCCCCGCCACCGCCGCCTTGTCCGCCCGGTACTCGACACCGAGGACCCGGGGGCCGGCGCCGTCGCCGGTGGTCGCGCCGTCCAGGAGCCGTTCGAGGCACAGCCCCTCCCCGACCCCGACGTCGACGATCGTCGCCGGGAGCGGGCCGACGACCCCCCGCAGCCGGCGCATCCACCGATCGAGCAGCCAGCGGACGACCGGGTTCGACGTGCCGTACTTCGCCGCGTCCTGCCCGGCCGCCGCCTCGGGCGCCCCGGGCGCGAGGCCGATGGGCCGGGCGCCGGCGGCGCGCGGCGGCTGCTCGGTCTCCACCCCGGTCACGCCGCGTCGACCGCCCGCGTCTCGACGACGCTCTCGGCCACCGCGGTCACCGGGTCGCGGCGCAGGTGGACGCTCAGCTCGGCGAGCAGGCCCAGCAGGACCATCTGCAGCGACACCAGCACCAGGAGCACACCGGCGAGGAGGGCGGGCCGGGTACCGATCTGGTGGCCCATGAGGCGCTCGACGAACATCCAGCCGAGGAGCGCGCCGCCCAGCACGCCCATGATCACGCCGAGCCCGCCGAACAGGTGGAAGGGCCGGCCGGTGTAGGTGGTGAGGAACTTCACGGTGATGAGGTCGAGGAAGCCCCGCCAGAACCGGGCCCGGCCGAACTTCGACTCGCCGTGACGGCGGGGCTGGTGGTCGACGTCGATCTCGCCGACCTTGAACCCCCGCCACTGCG
>DATGPY010000112.1:0-2525 GCA_035304465.1 Acidimicrobiales bacterium
TCCTGCGGGTCTCCATCCGCTACGAGTGCGGCATCCCCTGGCGCTGCGCGAGCGGGAACTGCGGAACCGACCGGGTCCGCGTCGTCGAGGGCGCCGAGAACTTCGACACGCCCCGCCGGCGGGAGCGCGAGCGCCTCGGCGACCTGATCGACGCCGGGTTCCGGCTCGCCTGCCAGAGCTACGTCGACGGCGACTGCACCGTGGAGTGGGACCCCGACCAGGTGGGCCTCGACGTCGACTCCAAGGCGTACGAGCGGCTCCGCCGGATCTGGCTGTCCAAGGAGGACTCAGCGTGAACGAGCGGTGGATCGACGCCGGCGGCGTCGACGAGCTGGCCCGGTCCGGCAAGACGGTCGTGGAGGGCGGCGACGGCCCGGTCGTCGTCGTGTGCCACGACGGCCGGTTCCACGCCCTCCACGACACCTGCGTCCACAAGCAGCGGTCGCTGTCCCGGGGCGTCGTGCTGAACGGACGGCTCGTGTGCCCCGGGCACCAGTGGCAGTTCGACCTGGCGACGGGCTACTGCGCCGCCCGCGACCGCTACCAGCCCACCTACGCCGTCGAGGTGCGGGACGGCCGGGTGTTCGTCGACGTCTCCGCACCCCGCCCGACCGACACGCCGGTCGAGCTCTCGACGTCCGGTCCCGCCGTCTCCCCCGTCGACGTCGAGGGCTGAGGCGGGCGGCGCCGCACCCGCCGGCGGCGCCGCCCGCAGCCCGGCCGCACACCGGGGCACGCCGCGACCCGGAGCCGGGCCCGGGCCCCCGGAGGTCGGCTCAGGGGCATCCCCGATTGCCGCCCCGGCACGGCGGGCCGCATCGTCGGGGCCGTGACGACCGCCTCCCCCCGGAGCCCCCGATGACCGCCGGGCCGCTGGCCGCGCTCCCGGTCCCCGGCCTGGTGGGCGGCGCGGCCGACCTCGTGCTCCAGGTCGCGCCCGCCGCCGTCGACGCCGCCCGCGACGCCGTCGCGGGGTGGCTCGCGCTCCTGCGTGGCCCGCTCGCCGGCACGGCCGCCGACGCCTGGGCCCGGCTCGCGCCGGCCCTCGCAGCCCTCGGCCCGCTGACCGCGGTCGCCGGGGCGATCCGGTCGTGCCGGCACGTGTTCGTGCACGCCCGATCGGACGGCGCCCGCACGCATCTGTTCGGCGAGCCGGACGACGAGCCGCTCCGCTCTGAGCCCGTGTCGAGGCCTCGGTGTAGCGGCCCCCCGTCATCGCATCGGCACGTCGAGGCCGGGCCACGGAGCCGCACCGCGCCGCGTCCGGAACGAGCGAACGGCGTGCCCGTCGGGCACGCCGTGGTGTGGGCCGGGGAGGATTCGAACCTCCGAAGGCAATGCCGGCAGATTTACAGTCTGCTCCCTTTGTCCGCTCGGGCACCGACCCGGGGAGGCAACACGCTAGCGCCTGCGGCACCGCCGCCACCACACGGCACCGGGCTCCACGACCGGCGTTAGCCTCGGGACCATGCCGAGCTTCGACGTGGTGTCCGAGATCGACATGCAGGAGGTGCGCAACGCCGTCGACCAGGCGTCGCGAGAGGTCGCCACCCGGTTCGACTTCAAGGGGACCAACAGCAAGGTCGAGCTGGGCGACGGCGAGATCACCCTGCACAGCGTCACCGAGGACCGGCTGAAGGCCCTGCGCCAGGTGCTCGAGGAGAAGCTCGTCAAGCGCAAGGTGTCCCTCAAGGCGCTCGACTACCAGAAGGTCGAGGAGGCGAGCGGCGGCACGGCCCGCCAGCACGTCAAGCTCGTGGCCGGCATCTCCCGCGACAAGGCGACGGCCATCAACAAGTTCATCAAGGGCCTGAAGCTCAAGGGCGTCCAGAGCCAGGTCCAGGGCGACCGCCTGCGGGTGAGCAGCAAGAAGCGCGACGACCTGCAGGCCACGATCGCCGCCCTGCGCGAGCAGGACTTCGGCATCCCCCTGCAGTTCACGAACTTCCGCGACTGACGCCGGCGGGCCCCACCCGGGGCCCGCTCCTCACCTCCTGCTCGCCGCGCGCCCGCGACCTCAGCGGCGCCAGTCGCCGGCGCGCAGCCGGGCGACCCGCTCCTCCGTCGTCGGGTGGGTGCGCCAGAGGTTGGCGAAGTTCATCCGCCGGCCCGACAGCGGGTTGACGATGAAGGCGCTGGCGTGGGCCGGGTCGATGTCCATGGGGATCTGGCGGGCGCCGACCTCCAGCTTCTGCAGCGCCCGGGCGAGCGGCTCACCGTCACCGATCAGGCGGGCGCCGGTGCGGTCGGCCTCGAACTCGCGGCTGCGGCTGATGGCCATCTGCAGCAGGCCGGCGGCGATCGGCGCCAGGAAGGCCATGGCCAGCAGTGCGATCGGGTTGGCGTCCTCGTCGTCCCGCCCGCCGAAGAAGGCGGAGAACTGGAGGAAGTTGGCGATGAGCGTGATGCCCATGGCGATGGCCGCCGCCACCGACCCGATGAGGATGTCGCGGTTGCCGATGTGGCTGATCTCGTGGGCGAGCACGCCCCGCAGCTCGTTCCAGTCGAGGATGCGCAGGATGCCC
>DATGPY010000113.1:0-2044 GCA_035304465.1 Acidimicrobiales bacterium
CTGGTGTCGTCGGCCTTCGGCCGCCCGGTGGCCGTCGACGCCCACCCCAAGTACGCGGTGTGCACGGGCGCCGCCATCATGGCCGCCACGGTGGGCGGGGCGCTCGACGGCGGCGCCGGCGCGTCGGGCGCGGCGGCGCCCGGCGCGGGGGACGGCGGACGGGGCGCGGGCGCCGGCGTGGCCGGTGCGGCCCTGGGCGCCGCGGCCGGCGCTGCGGCCGGCGCGGCCGCCGGGGGCGCGGTGGCCGCCGCCCGGTCCGGCGCCGACGGGCCCGAGCCGGCCGCCCCGGCACCGGCCGCCGCCACGACACCGGCCGGTGTCGGAGCAGCGACCGAGGCCCTCCCGCCGACCGCCGCCCACCACGAGGCACCGGCGGCCCACGCCGGTGCGGGTGACGCGACCGTCGTGCAGCCCGAGGCCCCGGCGCGCACCGCGGCGGCGCCGGCCGCCGACCCGCTGGCGCCGCGCGTCGAGCGCGACCCGCGCCGGGTCGTCGTGCCGGGCGACGGCGGCCCGCCGCCCGACCGCCGCCGGCCCCGCCGGGACAGCGGCGAGCACCGCGCCCCCGGGCACCCGGGGCCGGGCCGGGCGGGCCGCGCCAGCGGCGAGCACGAGCGGGCGGACGGCGGCTCGCGCCGGTGGCTCGGCGCGGTCGCCGCCCTCGCCCTGCTGGTGCTGGCCGGCGGGATCGCAGCCGTCGCGCTGCGCGGCGGGGACGACGACCCGGACGCGACGGCCGTGGCCGGCGGGGCCACCGACGGCGGGGCCGGCGCCGAGGCGCCCGACCCGGGCGGCGCGGGCGCGCCGGCCACGACGGCCCCGCCCGAGTCGGTGGCCACCACCGTGTCGGAGCTCGAGGCCGAGGGGCCGTTCATCCGGATCACCGACGTCGAGATCGACGACGCCACCGGCCGGTACCGGACCTACTACGAGGTGATCGGCTACACGCCCGAGATCGGCGGCGAGGGCACGCTCCACGTCCACCTGTTCCCCGACACGCAGCCGCCGGACCGGGCGGGCACCAACGGCCTCCCCGAGGCCGACTGGCACGTGACCGACGAGGCGTCGTCCGCCCTCACGAAGTACACGCCCGAGTCGATCGGGGCGGACGCGACGCAGATGTGCGCCGCGGTGGCCGACCACGACCACGCCGTGCACCGGCCGGAGGTCCGGACCGGGAACTGCTTCCCGCTCCCCGACCGCTGACCCCGCGGCTCGCCGCGTCAGCCGCCACCGGCGGCGCGCAGGTGGTCGAGGACTGCCCGGCCGCGGGGCGACAAGCGGTAGCCGACGGGCAGGCTCTCGGTGAGCCCGAGCGCCTTCAGGCGCCGCACACGCTCCTTGAACGGCTGGCGGTCCAGGCCAAGCCGCGGCGCCAGCTCCGTGCTCACCGTGGCCGGGTGGCGCTCGATCAGCTCGAGCACCGGGCGGGCCCACGGGAGGCGGGCGAGACGGCGAGCGATCTCGTCCCGCTCCTCGTCGCTGAGGTCGGCCCGGGCCCGCAGGGCGGCGCGGGGGTCGTCGCCGACGCGGTGGAAGCGGATCCGGTGGAGCGTGCCCTCGGGGCGCAGGCCGGCCAGCGCCGCCTCCCGGCTCGGGCTGCCGGCGGCCCGGGCGTCCGCCTCGGTGACGTCCTCGGGCCCGATGGGCTCGACGGCGTCGATGGCGAGCAGCCCGGCCGGGGTCTGCAGCGTGCCCCCGGCCCGGACGGTGGGCCGCCGCCAGCGGCGCAGCGCCACGGTGACCGATCCGTCCTCGATCCCGGGCCAGAGGCGCTTCGGGAACAGCACGCCCGCAGTCTGCCGTCTCCGGTGGCGCTCAGCCCCGGACCTCGTCGACGAGGCCGAGGGCCAGCGCCGTCACCGCATCGACCGTCTCCCCGGTGAGGACGAGGCGAGCGGTCGCCTGCCGGCCGATGCGCCGGGTGAGGCTCACCGTGCCGCCGGCGCCGGGGATGAGCCCCATGCCCAGCTCCGGGAGGCGGAAGGTGGCGTCGGGGGCGGCGACGACCCGGCCGGCGAAGGCGGCGACCTCGACGCCCGCG
>DATGPY010000114.1:0-4668 GCA_035304465.1 Acidimicrobiales bacterium
TGTCGGTCCTGCTGTTCCTGTCCGTCGTCCTGATCGCCTTCATCTACCTGAAGGGGTTCCGGACCGACCTGTCGCGGGTGCGGGGGGAGTGAGGAGGTCGCCGTGAGGTCGCGCCGCACCACCGTCCTGTGGGCCCTCGGCGGCCTGGCCATCGTCGTCTACACGATCCTGCCGGTGCTGTGGATCGTCTCGCTCTCCTTCAAGGAGGGCGACGACATCAACAACCGGAGCTTCTTCCCGAGCGACTGGTCGCTCGACAACTACCGGACCGTCTTCGACACGTCGCTGTTCACGAGCGCCCTGCGGAACTCGGTCGGGATCTCGCTGATCGCCACCGTCGCCTCGGTGACCCTGGCGACGCTCGCCGCCTACGCGATCGCCCGGCTCGAGTTCAAGGGGAAGAGGTGGGTGCTGTCGACCGCCCTGGCCATCGCCATGTTCCCCACCGTGGCGCTGGTCGGCCCGCTGTTCGACATGTGGCGCTCGCTCGGCCTCTACGACACGTGGCTGGGCCTGATCATCCCCTACATGTCGTTCACGCTGCCGCTCGCCATCTGGACGCTCTCGGCGTTCTTCCGCGAGATCCCCTGGGAGATGGAGCAGGCGGCCCAGGTCGACGGGGCGACGCCGTGGCAGGCCTTCCGCAAGGTCATCGTCCCCCTGGCCGCGCCGGGCGTGGCCACGGCCTCGATCCTCGTCTTCTTCTTCGCCTGGAACGACTTCGTGTTCGGCATCTCGCTGACCGCCACCGACAACGCCCGCCCCGTGCCGGCCGCGCTGGCGTTCTTCACCGGCGAGACGTTCTTCGAGCAGCCGACCGCCGCCATCTCGGCCGCGGCCGTGATCGTGACCATCCCCGTGATCGTGCTGGTTCTCGTCTTCCAGCGCAGGATCGTCGCCGGGCTGACGTCCGGCGCCGTCAAGGGCTAGGCCACCCGGCCGGAGAGGAGCCCCGCCCATGGCCAGCATCCGACTCGAGAAGATCACCAAGCGCTTCCCCGGGGCCGACGCGCCGGCGGTGGACGGCGTCGACCTCGACATCGCGGACGGCGAGTTCGTGATCCTCGTCGGTCCCTCGGGCTGCGGGAAGTCGACGATCCTGCGCATGATCGCCGGGCTCGAGGACATCACCGAGGGCGACCTCTACATCGGCGACCGGCGGGTCAACGACCTGGCCCCGCGGGAGCGCAACCTGGCCATGGTCTTCCAGAACTACGCGCTCTACCCGCACCTGTCGGTGTACGAGAACATCGCCTTCCCGCTGCGGCTGCACAAGGCGCCCGACGAGGAGGTCGAGGAGCGGGTCCGCCGCTCGGCGCAGATGCTCGAGCTCGACGAGCTGCTCGACCGCAAGCCGTCGCAGCTCTCCGGCGGCCAGCGCCAGCGGGTGGCGATGGGCCGGGCGCTGGTGCGGGACGCCGACGCCTACCTGTTCGACGAGCCGCTGTCGAACCTGGACGCCAAGCTCCGGGGGCAGATGCGCACCGAGATCTCGCGCATCCAGAGCCAGCTCGGCATCACGACCGTCTACGTCACCCACGACCAGATCGAGGCCATGACCCTCGGCGACCGGGTGGCCGTGCTGCGCAAGGGCGTCCTGCAGCAGGTCGCCCCGCCCCGCGAGCTCTACGAGCAGCCGGTCAACCTGTTCGTCGCCGGGTTCATCGGCTCGCCGCCCATGAACTTCATGCCGGCCAGCGTCTCCGGCACCACCCTGGAGCTGCCGGTCGGCCGCATGGAGATCACCGCCGACATGGCGAACCGGGTCGCCGGCCACGACGTGCTCATCGCCGGCGTCCGGCCCGAGCACTTCGAGGACGCCGCCCTCCTCGACGAGGACCGCCGGCGCCAGGGCCTGGTGTTCACCGAGCGCATCGACGTCATCGAGTGGCTGGGGAGCGAGCAGTACGCCTACATCCCCTTCGAGGCGCCCGAGCAGGTCCGCCGCCCGCTGGAGGAGCTGGCCACCGAGCTGGACAGCGAGCAGATCCGCACCCAGCTGGTGGTGACGCTCGATGCCGAGAGCCGGGTGGCCGAGGGCGAGCCCGCGGACCTGTGGCTCGACCCCAGCCGCATGCACCTGTTCGACCCGGAGTCGGGCGAGAACCTGACCCACGGCAGCGGCGTCGACGCCCGGACGCTGGCCTCCGCCTGATCTCCCCCGGGCCGTCGCTCCCCGGCGTGTCGCCGCCACGCCGGGGAGCACCCGGCCCCGCGGCACGCGCGTCGCGCCGGCGCGCGGGTCAACCGCCGCTCGCGGCGTGGAGCTCGTCGGGGACGACCGGCGTCGGGTCGTCGGCCCCCGCCAGCCACCCCTCCGGCAGTGCGACGTCGATCGGCCCGGAGGTCTTGCCCCGGGGCGTCGTGTCGGCGCCCGGGACGACGGTCAGGTCCGGGTGGGCGGCGGCGAGCCGCTCGAGCTCGCGGTCGAGCTCGGCGATCGTCGTCGTGGCCGTCAGCCGGCGCCGGACCCCGCCGCCGACCGGGTAGCCCTGCAGGTACCAGCCGACGTGCTTGCGGACGTCCCGCACGGCGACCGGCTCGGTCAGCCACTCGGCCAGCAGGTGGGCGTGGCGGCGCAGCACGGCGACGACCTCGGCGAGGGTGGGGGCGGGCGGCACCGGCCGGCCGGCGAAGGCCAGCGCCAGGTCGCGGAACAGCCAGGGGCGGCCGAGGCAGCCGCGGCCCACGACCACGCCGTCGCACCCGGTCTCCGCCATCATCCGCAGGGCGTCGGTCGCGTGCCACACGTCGCCGTTGCCCAGCACCGGGACGTCGGGGACCGCTTCCCGCAGCTCGGCGATCGCCGACCAGTCGGCCCGGCCCGAGTAGTGCTGGCGGGCGGTGCGGGCGTGGAGGGCGATCGCCGCCGCGCCCTCGTCCCGGGCGATGCGGCCGGCGTCGAGGAAGGTGCGGAGGCGCTCGTCGACGCCGATGCGCATCTTGACCGTCACCGGCACCTCCCCGGCGGCCCGGACGGCGGCGGCCACGATGTCCCGGAACAGCGCCCGCCGGACGGGCAGAGCGGCGCCGCCGCCCTTGCGGGTGACCTTGGCGACCGGGCAGCCGAAGTTGAGGTCGACGTGGTCGGCGCCGGCCTCGGCGACGAGGACGCGGACGGCCTCGCCGATGGCCCACGGCTCGGTGCCGTAGAGCTGGATCGACCGCACCGGTTCGTCGTCGGCGAAGCGGGCCATGCGCAGCGTCTTCTCGTTGCGCTCGACCAGGCCCCGGGCGGTGGTCATCTCGCTGACGAACAGCCCGCCCGCCACCAGCTCCGGGCGAGGCCGGCCGGCGCCGGGGGCACGGCCGGCGATGCCTCCCGTCCCGCTGGGCGGCGGGGCCTCGGCGACCGCGGCGGTGCCGAACTCGCGGCACAGGCGGCGGAAGGGCGCGTTGGTGATGCCGGCCATCGGCGCCAGCACGACCGGCGGCCACACGGTCAGCGGCCCGATCCGCAGCGGCGCCGCGGCCCGCGCCGGCGTCGTCGGGGACGGGTGCGTCGTGGTCATCGCGGAGCCCACAGCGACGTGATCTCGATGCCCACCTCGGCGAGCAGCCGGCGCAGCAGCGGCAGCGACAGGCCGAGCACGGTGCCGTGGTCGCCGTCGACGCCGTCGACGAACGGCGCTGCGTAGCCGTCGAGCGTGAAGCCGCCGGCCACGTCCAGCGGCTCGCCGGTGGCCACGTAGGCGTCGATCTCCTCGTCGGTCGGGTCGCCGAAGCGCACGACGGTGGCGCGGGCGGCGACGGCCCGGCGGCCGGTGGGGACGTCGACGACCGCGTGACCGGTCACGAGCGTTCCCGTGCGGCCGCGGTAGCCCCGCCACCAGCGGGCGGCCTCCTTCGGCCCCGCCGGCCGGCCCCGCAGCTCGCCGTCGACGTCGAGCACCGAGTCGCAGGCGACGACGACCGGGGGCGGGCCGTCCGCGGGTGCCCCGCCGGCGGCGAGGCGCTCGGCGACGGCGGTCGCCTTGCGCTCGGCCAGCACGCAGGTCGCCGTGGCGGCGTCGAGGCCGGCGACCCCGTCCTCGTCGACGCCGCTCACGACGACGCGCGGCGCGAACCCGGCGGCCTGCAGCAGGGCACGCCGGGCCGGCGAGCGCGACGCGAGCACCAGCGCTCGTGCGACCACCCGCACAGGGTGCCACGGCGGCCGCCGCCCGCCACAGGTGCCGGCGTCCTCGCCGGCCTCGGCGGCCGGGTCAGGACAGGTCGGCCGGGACGTCACCGGGCCGGCGGGCGCGGACGGCGGCGGCGAACCGGGGGTGGACGCCTCCCGGCGTCACCCACCGCCGGGAGGCGTCGATGCCGACCCTCACCGCCCGCTGCCGGAGCCGCCGACCGGCGGCCACCGCCCCGCCGGGCACCACACGACGTGGCGTCTCGCCGCCGGAACGTCCGGATCCCCGGCGCCCACCGGGCGTACCCGCCGGTAGCCTGGCGCCGATGGACGTGCCGCCCCCCGACCCCCGCAAGCTGCTGGAGCACTGGATGACCTGGGAGCGCGGCGAGGCCCCGCCCGGCCAGGTGATGGCCAAGCTCAAGACCGGCGGCCTGCGCGAGCTGCTCGAGGAGCTCGTGGCCAGATCGGCGCAGGCGAGCGCCGGCCAGGATGGCTGACCGCCGGGCGGAGTGGCCCGACGCCGCGGCCCTGCGCCCCGGCGC
>DATGPY010000115.1:0-5774 GCA_035304465.1 Acidimicrobiales bacterium
TGCTGGGTAGTGCCTGACATAGCGTTGCGCAGCAACTAGATTACGGAGCGTGCCGGGCCCGTTGGGGCGGTATGCCGGACGCGGTGTTCCCCAGCCGCCGCGATGAGGCTGCCGCCCCAGCAGGCTCGGCACGCTCGCGTCCGGCGGGGTGTGCCGCCGATGCGGCGGGGGCGCCCCTGCGGAGCGCCCCCGGGCGTGCCGGTCAGCGCCGGCGACGGCGTCGGCCCAGGGTCACTCGGTGATCTCCTGGATCTTCTTGGCGAGCTCGGCGTTCACCGGGCCGCTCTGCATGGCCATCGCCTTGGTCATGTCGCCCTGCAGCTTGATCTTGCCGGCCATGAACGCCTGCATGGCGGCCTGCGGGTTGCCGTCGACCAGGATCGCCTTGGCCGTCTCGTAGTCGAGGGTCGCCGTGACGTCGGGGGCGTCGAGGTGCCCCGTGTCGAGGTCGACCTGGCCGCTGGTCGTGTCCAGGTGGGCGTCGAGCGAGCCACTGCCGAACGGCACGTCGGTGATCACGAGGTTCATCCTCACCGGCTGCGGTGCCGTCGCCGGCGCGCCGACCTCCTCGCGCAGCTTGCGCGCCGCCTCGATCCACTCGTCCGACAGGAACTGGTACGCCACAGGAGCCTCCCCTCGGTTGGACGTCCGCGCACTGTCGCGCGATTGCAGGTGCTACTGCAAACGTCGGGGCGGGCCCTCCGGTCCGCCCGTCAGCCGCCCTCGGTGGTCGACTCGGTGGTCGTCGACCCGTCCTCGGGCTGGTCGCCGTCCTCGGCATCGCCCTCGGCGTCACCGCCGGTGCCGCCCTCGCCCAGGCACTGGTCGAGGATGCTGGTGATGGTCTCCTCGGCGCCCTCGGGCAGCTCGTCGGGCTCGTCGGCGGCGGCGATCTCGTTGTAGGTGTCCTGGTCGTCGCCGTACTCGCCGTCGATGCCGTCGGCGATGCAGTCGGCCTGGTCCTGGTCGAGGCCGGCGTCGGTCATGGCGTCGACGACGTCACCCCTCTTGGCGTCGTTGTTCGCGCAGGCCGAGAGCCCGAGGACGACGGCGGCGGCGAGCGCGGCGAGCTGGAGACGGCGGGTCATGGAGCGGTGCACCTCGGACGATCTGACGACCGGACCACGGTAGCGGCGCCGGTCGCCGGGGTTCACACCCGGAGGTCAGGCGCCGGCCGCCGGCGTGGGCGTCCCCTTGCGGCGCAGCGCCGTCAGCGAGGCCCGGGCGACCTTCTCGTCGGCGGTCAGCATGCGGGCGACGAGCCGGGCGACGTAGCCCGACATCTCGTCGAGCGAGAGCGTGACCCGGCCGGTGCGGTGGAGGTGGCTGAACTGGCCCACCGTGCCGACGACCGACAGGGCGAGCAGCTCGGCGGGGTCGGTGTCGGTGACGCTGCCGTCGGCCTGGCCCTCGCGGATGAGGGCGGCGACGTCCCGCAGGTGCTGCTCGGTGCTCTCGCGCAGCACGTCGGGCACGTTGCGCCGCTCGACCTCGAGCAGCGAGAAGAAGGCGGCGTTCTCGGCCATGAACCGGACGCTGGCGACCGCGCCCTGCAGGAGACGGACCAGCGCCGGGGCCTCGTCGTCCATGGCGGCCGCCTGCACCCGCCGCAGCCGGTGCCGCATCTCGACCGCGAGCTCGCGGAACACCGCCTCCTTGTTGTCGAAGTACCAGTAGAAGAGGCCCTTGGCCACGCCCGCCGTCTCGACGATGTCGGAGACCCGGGTCTCGGCGTAGCCCTGCTCGGCGAACAGGCGGGCGGCGGCGTCGAGGAGCTGCTGCTTGCGCTCCGCGCCCTGCGCGGTGTGCTGTCGGTCGTTCATGGTCGCGGCGGACGCCCCCGGCGCTCGTGCGGTCGAGGGGCCCAGGGGGACAGTGTGGCGATACTTGACCCGGGGGTCAATAAGGGTCGGCTAGCCTCGGGTCGCCGCCGTGGCCCGTCCGGGCCGGCCTGCCACCCGGATCGATCTCGAGGAGCGAGCGCCGTGTCCCGACCCGACCACACCGAGGTCCTCCCCGGCTGCGAGCCGTGGCGTGTCGAGGGCGGCCCCCACGGGGCCCTCGTGCTGCACGGCTTCACCGGCTGCCCGCAATCGGTGCGCCCGCTGGCCGAGGCGTTCGCCGCGGCCGGGTTCGCGGTCGAGATGCCGCTGCTGCCCGGCCACGGCACCACCGTCGACGACCTCGTCCTCACCGGCTGGCCCGACTGGGCGGCGGCCGCCGAGCAGGCCTACGAGCGGCTTGCCGCCCGCACCGAACGGGTCGTCGTCGCCGGGCTCTCGGCCGGGGGCACGCTGACGGCGTGGCTCGCCGCCCACCACGAGGTGGCGGGCATCGTGTGCGTGAACCCGCTGATCGGCGTCGACGAGGACCTGCTGTCGGCCGTGCGGGGCATGCTCGACGAGGGCACCGACCGCATCGACGCCATCGGCGGCGACATCGCGGACCCCGAGGGCCACGAGGTCGGCTACGACGCCACCCCCCTCGGCCCTCTGCTGAGCCTGGCCGAGGGGGCGGCGGCCGTCCGTGACGACCTCGGCCGCATCACCTGCCCGGCCCTCCTCCTGACCAGCGCCGAGGACCACGTCGTGCCGCCGTCGAACAGCGACGTGCTCGCCGCCGGCCTGGGCGGGCCGGTCGAGCGGGTCAGGCTCGAGCGCAGCTACCACGTGGCCACGCTCGACCACGATCGCGAGCTGATCGCCGAGCGCGCCGTCGAGTTCGCCCGCCGGGTCACCACGGCCTGAACCCCGTTCCGGGGCGGTGCAGGGCCCCGCCTAGCATGGCCCGCATGGCGCACATCACCCGCGACGACGTCGCGCACGTGGCCAGGCTGGCCCGCCTCCGGCTCACCGACGACGAGCTCGACACCTTCACCGACCAGCTGGCCCGGGTGCTGGACCACGCCCGCGACGTCGAGGCGCTCGACCTCGCCGACGTGCCGCCGACGTCCCACCCCTACCCCCTGCAGAACGTGATGCGCCCCGACGAGGTGCGCCCGTCGCTCGACCGCGACGAGGTGCTCGCCGCCGCCCCGGCCGCCGAGGACGGGCAGTTCCGGGTCCCGCCGGTGCTGGGGGAGGCCCCGTGACCGCGGCCGGCGCCCCCGCCGCCGACACCGCGCTCGGCATCGCCGCCGCCGTCCGGTCCGGCACCCGCTCGGCCGTCGAGGTCGTCGAGGAGCACCTCACGGCGATCGCCGCCCGCGACGGCGAGCTCAACGCCTTCAACCTCGTCACCGCCGACCAGGCCCGCCAGGCCGCGATCGCGATCGACGAGCGCGTCGCCGCCGGCGAGGACCCCGGGCCGCTGGCCGGCGTGCCGGTCGCGCTCAAGGACAACCTCTGCACCCGGGGCGTGCCCACGACCTGCTCGTCGCGCATCCTCGAGGGCTGGCGGCCGCCGTACGACGCCACGGTCGTCGAGCGGCTGGTCGCGGCGGGGGCGGTCGTGGTCGGCAAGACCAACCTCGACGAGTTCGCCATGGGCAGCTCGACCGAGAACTCCGCCTTCGGGCCGACCCGCAACCCGCACGACCCGAGCCGGGTGCCCGGCGGGTCGTCGGGCGGCTCCGCGGCCGCGGTGGCGGCGGGGTTCGCGCCGGTGTCCCTCGGCTCCGACACCGGCGGGTCGATCCGCCAGCCGGCCGCGCTGTGCGGCGTCGTCGGCGTGAAGCCGACCTACGGCGCCGTCTCCCGCTACGGCCTCGTGGCCTTCGCCAGCTCGCTCGACCAGGTCGGGCCGTTCGCCCGCACCGTGGCCGACGCCGCCGCCGTGCTCGAGGTCATCGCCGGCCACGACCCCCGGGACAGCACGTCGATCCCCCGGCCGGCGCCGTCGCTGGCGGACGGGCTCGACGCCGGCGTCCGGGGCCTGCGGGTCGGGCTCGTGACCGAGCTGTGCGACGGCGAGGGCATCGAGCCGGCCGTCGCCGCCCGGGTCGACGACGCCGCGGCGGCGCTGTCGGCCGCCGGCGCGGTCGTCGACGAGGTGTCGGTGCCCGCCGCCGTCCACGGGCTGTCCGCCTACTACCTGATCGCGCCGGCCGAGGCGTCCAGCAACCTGGCCCGCTACGACGGCGCCCGCTACGGGCTGCGGGTCGACGCGCCCACGACCGGCGAGATGTACGACCGCACCCGCACCGAGGGCTTCGGGCCCGAGGTCAAGCGGCGGATCATGCTCGGCACCTACGCGCTGTCGGCCGGCTACTACGACGCCTTCTACGGCAAGGCCCAGAAGGTGCGGACGCTGATCCTGCGGGACTTCGAGGCCGCCTACGAGCACTTCGACGTGCTGCTCAGCCCGACCTCGCCGGGCACGGCGTTCCCGCTGGGCGCCAAGACCGCCGACCCGCTCGCCATGTACATGAACGACGTGTGCACGGTGCCGTCCAGCCTGGCCGGCCACCCGGCGATCTCGGTGCCCTTCGGCACCGACGATCGCGGCCTGCCGGTCGGCGTGCAGGTCATGGCCCCGGCGCTCGGCGAGCCGGTCATGTTCCGCGTCGCCGCCGCGCTGGAGGGCGCGGCGCCCGGGCGCGGCTGACGCCGTCCCGGCGCGGCGCCGGGGCGGCGGCGTCCGCTCAGGTCACGAGGACGACCTTGCCGGTCGTGGCCCGGGTCTCGAGCGCCCGGTGGGCGTCGGCCGCCTTGGCCAGCGGGAACGTCGTGACCAGCGGGGTCCACGTGCCGTCCGCGGCCGCCGCCAGCGCCGACGCCTCCAGGTCGCGCCAGCCGCCGGGGCGGCGGAGGATGCGGGGTCCGATCGGCGTCACCTGCACGCCGCGGGGGAGGAGGTCCTCGGTCGCCACCTGCAGCGGCTCGCCCGAGGTCCAGCCGAAGACGACCACCCGGCTCGCCGGGCCCAGCAGGTCGAACACCGCCCGGGCCACCGGGCCGCCGACGCCGTCGAGCAGCAGGGTCGGCTCCCGGTCGCCCAGCTCGTCGCGCAGGCGCTCGACCCAGCCCTCGGCCCGGTAGTCGACGGCGACGTCCGCGCCCAGCGACCGGACGAGCTCGACCTTGGCCTCGCCCCCGGCCAGGCCGGCCACCACGGCGCCGGCGCGGTGCGCCGCCTGCACGAACAGCGCGCCGAGCCCGCCCGCGGCGGCGGGCACCACGACGACGTCGTCGGCGGTGATCGCCGCCACCTCGAGGACCCCCATGGCCGTGCGCCCGGTGCCGATCATCGCCACCGCGACCTCCGGCCGGAGGTGGCGGGGCAGCTCGTGCAGGCCGCCGACCGGGGCGAGGGCCAGCTCGGCGTAGCCGCCGTGGGCGGCGCCGAGGTGGGCGACGGCGCGGCGCCCGACCCAGGCGGGGTCGACGTCGGGCCCGACCGCGTCGACCACCCCGGCGACCTCCCGGCCGGGGGTCATGGGCAGCTCGGGGGGCGGGAAGGGGCCGCCGGCGTCGCCCCGTCGCATGGCGGTGTCCAGGAGGTGGACGCCGGCGGCCTCGACCGCGATCCGGACCTGGCCCTCGCCGGGCCGGGGGTCGGGCAGCTCCTCGAGGGTGAGGGTCTCGGGGGGCCGAAGGCGTGCTGACGGATGGCCTGCATGCCCGGCACGGTAAGACCTCGAGTTTCCTTGAGGTCAAGGGGTCGGCCACGCCGCCGGGCCGAACCGTGCGGGGCCGGTCGCGGCGCCGCTCTAGCCTGGGCCCCATGGCGTCTGAGTGGGAGATCGTCGTCGGGCTCGAGGTGCACGCCGAGCTGGCCACCGCGACGAAGCTGTTCTGCGGCTGCCCCAACCGCTTCGGCGACGAGCCGAACAC
>DATGPY010000116.1:0-2610 GCA_035304465.1 Acidimicrobiales bacterium
GCGGAGGTGGCCGACGACGACGTGCGCTGTGGATCCTGAACAGTTCTTCGCTGCATCCCGGCTGGTCATCGTGGCCGGGAAGGGCGGGGTCGGCAAGACGACGGTCAGCGCCACGCTGGCCCGGGCCGCCGCCCTCGCCGGGCTGTCGACGCTCGTCGTCGAGGTCGAGGGCCGCTCCGGCCTGGCGTCGATGTTCGGCCAGGGCGAGCTCGGCTACGAGGAGGTCGTGCTGTCGCCGGGCGGCGGCCCCGACGGCGCCGCGGACGTCCGGGCCCGGACGCTCACGGCCGACGCGGCCCTGCTCGAGTACCTCGAGGACCACGGCATGTCCCGCATCTCGCGGCGCCTGGTCGCCACCGGCGCGCTCGACGTCGTGGCCACCGCGGCGCCCGGCATCAAGGACATCCTGCTGCTCGGCAAGGTGAAGCAGCTCGAGCGGGCCGGGGTCGCCGACCTCATCGTCCTCGACGCGCCGGCCGCCGGGCACGCCATCACGTTCCTGCAGTCGGCGCGCAGCCTGCTCGACACGGTGAGCGTCGGCCCGATCAACGCCCAGGCCCGCGACGTGCTCGAGCTGCTGGAGGACCACCGGCGCTGCCAGGTGGTGCTGGTCACCATCCCCGAGGAGACGCCCGTGAACGAGGCGATCGAGACGGCGTTCTCGCTGGAGGACCGCGTCGGCGTCGGCCTCGGCCCCATCGTCGTCAACGGCGTCTACCCGCCGGTCGAGGGGCTCGTGACCACCCCGGCCGAGGTCGAGGCGGCCGCGGCCGAGGCCGGCGTGTCGCTGCGCCCGGGCGAGGCCGAGGTGCTGGCCGAGGCGGCCCGGTTCCGGCTCGACCGGGCGGCGCTGCAGGCCGCGCAGATCGAGCGGCTGGCCGCCGGCCTGCCGCTGCCGCAGATCCGGCTGCCGTTCCAGTTCACCACCGAGATCGGGCCCGCCGAGGTCGACGGGCTGGCCCGGGCCCTGCTCGCCGAGGTCGAGGCCCTGGCGGAGCTGCCGCTGTGACCCGGACCGGCAGCGTCGAGGCGGCGGGCGGCCTGCGCGCCGGCCCCACACCGGGCGCCCGGCTGCGCGACCTGGTGGCCGAGCGCCGCATCGTCGTGTGCTGCGGCTCGGGCGGCGTCGGCAAGACGACCACCTCGGCGGTCATGGCCCTCGAGGGCGCCCGCCTGGGCCGCCGCACCGTGGTGGTGACGATCGACCCGGCCAAGCGGCTGGCCGACGCGCTCGGCCTCGCCGGGCTGACCGACCGGCCCAGTCGGATCGCGGGCGACTGGCCGGGCGAGCTGTGGGCCACGATGCTCGACACCAAGTCGACCTTCGACGCCCTGGTGATGAAGCACGCCGGCTCGCCGGAGCAGGGCGAACGCATCCTCGCCAACCGGTTCTACCGGAACATCTCCGGGGCCCTGTCGGGCACCCAGGAGTACATGGCGATGGAGAAGCTCTACGAGCTCCACGAGGAGAGCGACTTCGACCTCGTCGTCGTCGACACACCGCCGACCCGCCACGCCCTCGACTTCCTGGACGCGCCGCGGCGGCTGTCCCGGTTCCTCGACCACCGGTTGTTCCGGGTGCTGATGGCGCCGAGCCGGGGGATCGTCCGGGCGGTCAACGTCGCCGCCCAGACCTTCCTGCGCACGGTGTCCAAGGTCGTGGGCGGCGACGTGGTCGACGACGCCATCGCCTTCTTCCAGGCGTTCGAAGGGATGGAGGAGGGCTTCCGCCAGCGGGCGGCCCGGGTCAACGAGCTGCTCGCCGCGCCGGAGACCGCCTTCGTGCTCGTCGCGTCGCCCCGCCGGGACACCGTCGAGGAGGCGCAGTTCTTCGCCGACCGGCTGCGCGAGGGCGGCATCGCGGTGCAGGGCCTCGTCGTCAACCGGGTCCACCCGCCATTCGCCGTGGGCGGCGGCCCGGTCGCCGAGGTCGTCGCGGCCGGCACGGCCGAGCGGGCCCGCAGCCTGGCGGGGACGACGATCGGCGCCCTCTACCGCAACCTGGCCGACTTCCAGGCGGTGGCGGCCAGCGAGCACGCCCACCTGGCGGGGCTGGCCGGCACCGTGGCGCCGGCGCCGGTCGTCTGGGTGCCGTTCCTGCGCAGCGACGTCCACGACATCGCCGGCATGGAGCAGATCGCCCGGCACGTCTTCGACCGGCCCACCGCCTAGCGGCGGGCCGGGCCCGGGCGGCCCGCGGACCGCTACTCGGCCTCCTCGGCGGCCTTGGCCGCCTCGTCGAGCGCCGCCACGGCGTCCTCGACCGTCTCGGTGACCGGCACGATGCGGTCGAACCCGGTGGTGTGCAGCAGGCGGGTGAGGGTGGGCCGGCTGCAGGCGACCGCGACGTCACCGCCGGCCTCGCGCGCCCGGCGGATGCCCCCGATCAGGGCGCCGAGGCCCGCCGAGTCCATGAAGGGGACCGACGACAGGTCGATGAGCAGGTAGCGCTTGTCGGCCAGCTCGCCGAGCGCGTCGCGGAACTGCCCGACGGTGTAGGCGTCGAGCTCGCCCACCGGGCGGCACACGGTGTAGCTGTCGGCCTGGTCTACCTGGATGTCGAGCACGAACTTCTCCTCCCGGGGACCCGGTCCGGCGATGGTAGCGGTG
>DATGPY010000117.1:0-2088 GCA_035304465.1 Acidimicrobiales bacterium
CAGCAGCGGCCACACCATCGACGACAGCCGCACCGGGTTGCCGCGCACGCCGTCGTAGGTGGCCACCGCGATCGGCGTCGAGGTGGCCCGGGCCACCCGGCGCCAGGCCTCCGCCAGCACCAGCGGCTGGTCGCCCAGGCCGACGACCACGGCGGCGTGGCCGTCCCGGCGGGCCCGGGCGATGCCCGCCTGCAGCGAGGTGGCGATCCCGTCCCGCCAGGCGTCGTTGCGCACGATGGTCACGCGGTCGGCGGCGAGCGGCGGGATCGGCAGGTCGGTCGCCCCCCGCACGACGTAGGTGGCGTCCAGCCCGGCGGCCACGGCGTTCTCGATCGCCCACTCCACCACCGTGCGCCCGAGGTAGGGCGCGAGCAGCTTGTGGCCCTCGCCGCCCGACGCCGTGCACCGCGCACCGCCCCCGGCGGCGAGGACGATCGCGGCGACCGTCATCGGGCGCCAGCGGCAGGTCCGTGGATGGGCCCCTCGGTCGTCCGCAGCGGGCGGACGTCGGTGCGTCCGTTGCGGTCGGCGATGATCTCGGCGCAGATGGACACGGCGGTCTCCTCGGGCGTCCGGGCCCCGATGTCGAGGCCGATCGGCGAACGGATGCGGTCCAGGCCCGCCTGATCGACCCCCGCCTCCCGCAGCCGCTTCGCGCGGTCGGCATGGGTCCGGCGGCTGCCCATGGCGCCGATGTAGCCCGCGTCGGTCCGGAGGGCGGCCGTCAGCGCGGGCACGTCGAACTTGGCGTCGTGGGTCAGCACGCAGATCACGTCTCGGGCCGTCAACGTGGGCCCGACCCTACCGAGGAGCCCGTCGGGCCAGTCGACGACCACCTCGTCGGCCTCGGGGAAGCGGACCCGGGTGGCGAACACCTCCCGGGCGTCGCACACCGTCACCCGGTAGCCGAGCACCTTCGCCACCTTCACCAGCGCGGCGGTGAAGTCGACCGCGCCGAAGACGAACATCCGGGGCGGCGGGGCGAAGCTCTCGACGAACACCGACACGGTCGCCTCCCGGGCCTCGCCGCGCTCGCCGTAGTGGCGGATGCCGGTCGTCCCGGCGGCCAGCTCGCCGAGCGCGTCGCGGGCGACCACCCGGTCGAGGTCGGGGTTCCCGAGTGTGCCGACCGGCTCCTCGTCGGGCGCCACCAGCAGCTTGCCGCCGGTGCCCGGACCCGAGATCACCGTCGCCAGCGCCACCGGCCGCTCGGCCCGCACAGCGGCGGCCAGCCGCTCGTAGATGCCCTCGCTCACCAGTCCAACGGCTCGAGGTAGAGGTGGATGGTGCCGCCGCAGGTGAGCCCCACGGCGAAGGCCTCGTCGTCGCTGTAGCCGAAGCTGACGACCTTGCGCTCGCCGGTGCGGAGCACCTCGAGGGCCTCGGTCACCACCGCACCCTCGACACAGCCGCCCGACACCGAGCCGGCGACCTCGCCCCGCTCGTTGACGGCCATGGCGGCGCCCGGCTCGCGGGGCCCCGAGCCCTCCAGGTCGACCACCCGGGCGATGGCGACGCCGACGCCCTCGGACCGCCACCTGTCGATGTCGTCCAGCAGGTCCCTCATCTCCCCTCCCTCATCGCGCGACCAGCTCGGCCAGGGCCTCGAGCGAGGCCACCGAGTGGCCCTCCACGAACTCGTCGACGTGCGGCAGGGCCGCCGCCATGCCACCGGCCAGCGGTGCGTACCCGGGTGTCGCCTTCAGCGGGTTCACCCACACGACCCGGTGGGCCACCCGCGTGAGGCGGGCCATCTCCTCCCCCAGCACCTGCGGGTCGCCCCGGTCCCAACCGTCGGACAGCACGACGACCACCGCGCCCCGGGCCAGGCCCCGGACCCCCCAGCGGTCGTTGAACCGGCGGACGCCCTCCCCCAGCCGGGTGCCGCCCGACCAGTCGTCCACGACCGCGGCCGCCCGCCGGAGCGCGGCGTCGGGGTCGTGGGTCGACAGCTCCCGGGTGATGCGGGTGACCCGGGTGCCGAGGGCGAACACCTCGACCCGGCCGTGGCGGCGGGCCACGACCGCGGCGTGGGCGAACCGGACGAGCGCCCGCGAGTAGGGCTCCATCGAGCCGCTGACGTCGACC
>DATGPY010000118.1:0-4786 GCA_035304465.1 Acidimicrobiales bacterium
GTGCCGGTCCCGCGCAGGTCGAGACGGCGGAGCACGTCAGGCAACGCTACCGGCGTCCGCTAGAACCCCCGGCATGGAAAGCGACCGGGCCGAGCTGTCCGCCCTGGCCACCTCCCTCGACGAGCTGACCCGCCGCATCACCGCGGCGGCCGACCGCTACCGGGGGTCGCCCCGCGACGACGTCGCCGACGGCCTCTACGAGGTCGAGCGGTCGCTCGTCACCGCGGCCCGCAAGCTCGACCGGGTGCTGCGGGCCATGGGCTGACGCGGCGGCCGGGACGAGCGCGAAAACGACGACGGCGCCCCCACGGGGCGCCGTCGCGGCGACATCGGGCGGCGGATCCCGACGTCGCTCTGTACCAGGTGGCGGGAACCTGGTCACCCTCCACCCTACCCCGTCGGCGCCTGCCGTTCGCGCGCCGGACCGGGGCGTTTCACACCGCGAACGCGGAGGGGCAGATGTCCGCCAGCACGCAGACGTCGCACCGGGGCTTGCGGGCCTTGCACACGGCCCGGCCGTGCAGGATCAGCCGCAGGCTGAGCGCTCCGCGCTCGGCGGCCTTGACCATGGGGTTCAGCTCGAGCTCGACCTTCACCGGGTCGGTCTGCTCGGTGAGCCCGAGGCGCCGCGACAGCCGCAGCACGTGGGTGTCGACGGGCAGGCCCGGCAGGCCGAGGGCGACGCTGCGCACGACGTTGGCGGTCTTGCGCCCCACCCCGGGGATGGTGACCAGGTCGGACATCTTGTGGGGCACCTCGCCGCCGAACCGCTCGACCAGGGCCGTGGCCATGCCGATGATGCTGCGGGCCTTGTTCCGGTAGAAGCCGGTCGTGCGGATGATCTCCTCGACCTCGGCCGGGTCGGCGGCGGCGAGGTCGTGGGGCGTCGGGTACTTGGCGAACAGGGTGGGCGTCACCATGTTCACCCGCTCGTCGGTCGTCTGCGCCGACAGGATCGTGGCGGTGAGGAGCTCGTAGGCGTTGCGGTGGCGGAGCGCGCACAGCTCCGTCGCCGTGCCCGGGTACTCGCGCGCGAGGCGCTCGGCGACGACCCGGGCCCGGCCCTTGGGGCTGCGGGGGCGAGCGGTGGCCATCGTCCGGACACTACCGGCCGGTCCTAGCCTGCTGGCGTGGGCCGGTTCGAGATCACCCGCCAACGCAGCCCCGAGGACGCCGCCGCCGTCGCCCGGCTCATCCGGTCGGCCGAGGAGGCGGTCGGCCACGAGCTGATCACCGAGCACCTGTTCCACGACGGTGCCTTCGGCGGGGGCGGCGACACGACCGACCTCGTGGCCTGGGGGGCCGGGCGCCGGCCGCTCGCCTACGCGCAGGTCGTCCGGGGCCGGCGTCGCTGGGAGCTGGAGCTCGTCTACGACCACGACCCCGACGTCGTCGGCGAGGCGCTCGCGGCCGCCGAGGAGGTCCTGCGCGCCGCGACGGGCGCGGTGGCCGCCGCCGGCGGCGGCCACGTCCACCTGTGGATCACCCAGCCGACCGAGGCCCACCACCGGCTGGCCGCCGCCGTGGGCCTGGCGCCCGGGCGCGACCTGTGGCAGCTGCGCCGTTCGCTCCCGGTCGGCGAGCCGTGGGACCTCGAGGTGCGGCCGTTCGTCGTCGGACGGGACGAGGAGGCGTGGCTCGAGCTGAACAACCGGGCCTTCGACTGGCACCCCGAGCAGGGGGGCTGGACGCTCGAGGACCTGCGCGGCCGCCAGGCGGAGCCCTGGTTCGACCCCGAGGGCTTCCTGCTCCACGAGATCGACGGGCGCCTGGCCGGGTTCTGCTGGACGAAGGTCCACGCCGAGCACGACCCGCCGCTCGGCGAGATCTACGTCATCGCCGTCGACCCCGACCTCCACGCCCGGGGCCTGGGGCGCCAGCTCGTGCTCGCCGGACTGGACCACCTCCACCGCCGCGGGCTGCGCACCGGCATGCTCTACGTCGACGCCACCAACGAGCGGGCCACCCGGCTCTACTTCGACCTCGGCTTCCGCATCCACCACACCGACCGGGCCTTCGTGGGCGACGTCGCCCCCGCCTGAGCCCGACTCGCCGGCCGGGGCTCACACGCCGACGCCGACGAGGTTCCCGATCAGGTAGGTGATCGCCGCCGGCACGAGCGTGAACAGCACCTGGCGGGCGACGGTCCGCAGCCGGCCCCCGCCCGTCGCCCGGGCGATGAGCAGCCCGACGACGCACGCCGCCGCGATGCCGAGGGCGAGGGAGGCGACGACCGCCGCCATCCCCCGCGTGACGAACCAGGGCACGAGCGGGACGAGGCCCCCGAACGAGAAGGCCGCGAACGACGCCGTCCCGGCGGCGATCGGCGAACCGAGCTGCTCGGGGTCGATGCCCAGCTCCTCGCGGGCGTGGGTCTCCAGCGCGACCTCGGGGTCGCGCATGAGCGCGTCGGCCACCTTGCGGGCGATCTGCGGCCGCAGGCCCCGCAGCTCGTAGATGTGGGCCAGCTCGTCGCGCTCCGCCTCCGGCCGGCGCCTCAGCGAGCGGGCCTCGACCTCGAGCTCGTACTCGAGGAGCTCGGACTGCACCTTCATCGAGTTGTACTCGCCGGCCGCCATCGAGATCGCCCCCGACACCAGCCCCGCCAGGCCCGCCAGGCGGACGACGGACGGCGCGGGGTCGGCACCGGCGACGCCGAGGATCAGGCCCATGTTGCTGACCAGCCCGTCGCTGACCCCGAACACCGCGGCACGGGCCGCGCCGCCCTGGACGTCGCGGTGCTCGTAGTCGGGGTGGGCGGAGCGGGGCCGGCGGGGACGATCGGGGCGCGTGACCACAACGCCACCGTAGCGACGCGCCGTGGCCGCCCTAGGCTTGACCGGCGTGCCCACCCGCTACGACTGCGACCGCGACGCGCTCGGCGAGCTCCTGGCCGGCGAGCCCCGCTACCGCGTCGACCAGGTGTGGGACGGGCTCCACCGCCGGCTGGCCGCCCCGTCCGAGCTCACCGTGCTGCCCAAGGCGCTGCGGGCCCGGCTGGAGGAGGAGCTCCCGCCGGCGCTCACCCCGGTGGCCGAGTCCCGGGACCGCCGGGGCACGACGGTCAAGTGGCTGTACGCGCTGCCCGACGGCGCCCGGGTCGAGACCGTGCTCATGCACTGCCGCGACCGCAGCACCGTGTGCGTGTCGAGCCAGGCGGGCTGCGCCATGGGCTGCGGGTTCTGCGCCACCGGCCAGGCCGGCTTCGAGCGCCACCTCACCACCGGCGAGATCGTCGAGCAGGTCGTGCGGGCCGCCCGGCGGGCGCGCGACGACGGCCGGCGCCTCGGCAGCGTCGTGTTCATGGGCATGGGCGAGCCGCTGGCCAACTTCGACCGGGTCTGGACCGCGGTCGAGCGCATCCACCACGACCTGGGCCTGTCGGCCCGGCGCATCACGGTCTCGACCGTCGGGCTGGTGCCCGGCATCCGGCGGCTGGCCGCCGCCGACCTGCCGGTCAACCTGGCCGTGTCGCTGCACGCCGCCAACGACGCGCTGCGCGACGAGCTCGTGCCGATCAACCGCCGGCACCCGCTCAGCGTGCTGATGTCCGCCTGCGCCGACCACCTGCGAGCCAAGGGGCGGCGGCTGTCGTTCGAGTGGGCGCTCATCGACGGCACCAACGACCGGGCGAGCGACGCCCGCGAGCTGGCGGAGCTGGCCCGGGGACTGCCGCTGCCGGCCCACGTGAACCTCATCCCGCTCAACCCGACCCCCGGGTTCGGCACCCGGGGCTCGTCCCCGGCCCGGGTCGAGCGGTTCCGGGAGTGGCTGCGCGAGCTCGGGGTCAACGCCACCGTGCGGCGCAACCGGGGCGTCGACATCGACGCCGCCTGCGGGCAGCTGGCCGCCCGCGTCCCGGCACCCGGCCGCCGCCCCGTCGAGGTCAGCGCACGAGCACGGTGACGCCCGCGTCGGTGCGGATCGCGTCCACCAGCTCCTCGCCCGGCGCCACGTGGGCGCCGTCCCACACGACCGCGCGCTCGAGCCGGCCCTCGACGACCGCGCCCGGCCCCACGACCGGCGCGCCGCCGCTCGCCGCCATGTTGGCCGCCAGGTAGCGCGCCGGCGTCCCGCAGTCGTGGCAGAGGCCGTCCCACCGGACGACGTCCAGGCGGCCGTCCGCCTGCTGCGCCCGCCAGGACACCTCCCACAGGCCCGACGGCACAGGTGCCAGCCGGGCCACCTCGGACCACGGCACGAGCGCGGCCGCCACCCGGCTCGTCGGCCGCAGCCGGTCGTCGCCGGCCACGGCGACGCGCACCCGCTCGCGGTCCCACCCGGCCACGAACCCGCGGAGGTCGCCCGGCGCCCAGGTGTCGGCGTTGAGGACGAGCACGCCGCGCCCGTCGATCCACGGGCGCAGGAGGCCGAGCGCCCCGGCGGTGCCGAGCGCCTCGCGCTCCTCGACCGACACGTGCACCGGGCCGAGCGGCGCCGGCAGGCCGGCCAGGTGCCGCTCGAGGGTCGCCCGGCCGTGGTGGACGTTGACCGCCACGGCGCCCGCCGCGCCGACGGCGCTGCGGGCCCGGGCCACGGCGTGCTCGACCAGCGGCACGCCGTCGACCGGGCACAGGGGCTTGGGGCGCACCCGGCTGAGCGGCCGCAGGCGCCGGCCCGCGCCCGCCGCGAGCACCACGGCGCACACGTCGGCTGGGCTGTCGTCGGACGGCTGGGGCATGATCGCCGGCATGCCGACCATCGTGCAGGGGATCCAGGGGCTTCGCGACCTCGTGGGCACCCACCTCGGCTACAGCGACTACGTCGAGGTGACCCAGGAGCAGGT
>DATGPY010000119.1:0-16992 GCA_035304465.1 Acidimicrobiales bacterium
CACCTGGACGCCGTCGGGCCGCTACGGCGCGGTGGCGCCGGTCGACGGGCGCATCGGCACCGAGACCATGCCCGGCGTGTTCGCCCAGGTGGGCATGCAGTACATCCACGAGCACGCCTACGCCGGCGAGCCGTTCGAGCTGTTCGCCCGCATCAGCGAGAAGAACCACGCCCACTCGACGCTGAACCCGCTGGCCGCCTACACGAAGCGGTTCACGCTCGAGGAGATCATGAACGACGTCATGATCGCCTACCCCAACACCCGGCCGATGTGCTCGGCCAACTGCGACGGCGCGGCGGCCGCGGTGGTGGTGTCGGGGGCGAGGCTCAAGACGCTGTCGCTCGAGCAGCGGCGCCGGGCGGTGAAGGTGTCGGCGTCGGTGCTGACCTCCGACCCGTGGCAGGAGGCCTGCCAGGTGCTGCCGGACGTGAACACGCTCACCCGGCGGGCCGCCGAGCAGGCCTACGAGCAGGCCGGCGTCGGCCCCGAGGACCTCGACCTGGTCGAGCTGCACGACTGCTTCGCCACCGCCGAGCTCGTGCACTACGACAACCTGAAGCTGTGCGAGCCGGGCGGTGCCGCCGACCTCTTCCTCTCCGGCGCCACCTGGCGGGACGGCTCGACCCCGGTGAACGTGTCGGGCGGCCTGCAGTCCAAGGGCCACCCGATCGCCGCCACGGGCATCGCCAACGTCTGGGAGATCTGCCACCACCTCCGGGGCGAGGCCGGCGACCGCCAGATCGAGGGGGCCACGGTCGGTCTGGCGCACGTCATCGGCCTGGGCTCGGCCTGCGGGGTCCACATCATGGAGAAGAGCGCGGCCTGACCTGCCCGGTGTGCCCCCGCCCGCGCCGGTCGCACCCGGCGCGGGCGGGTGGCCGGACACCCGGTGGGCACGCCCGGCGAGCGTGTAGCGTCGCGCGCCGTGGTGACCCACCATGCGGCCGCCCTGGTCCGCCGACCGGTCGACGTCGTCACCGCCTACGTCTTCGACCCGCGGACCATGCCGCACTGGAGCGGTGTGCTGTTCGCGATCGAGCCCGTCGACGACGTCGAGCCCCGGGTCGGGCGCCGCCTGCGGGCCGAGCTGAAGGTGCTCGGCGTGCGCGTCGCCGTCGAGGGCGAGCTGGTCGACGCCGACATGGCGGAGCGGCGGGCCACCGTCCGCATCCTGCCGCTCGACGGCGACGGCGCCATCGAGCACCGCGTGCTGGTCGAGCCCACCGACGACGGGGCGGTCGTCCACTTCTGGAACCGGATCGAGCCGCCCGGGTGGCTGGCCGGGGCCGTGAGCGAGCAGCTGATCGAGGCGTTCGTCGACCACACCGCCCGGTTCGCCCTCGACAACATCCGGGCCATCCTCGAGAACCACGACGAGGGCGCGGTCGCCGGGCTGGCCGGACCGGCCGGCTGACCCGCGGCAGGGGCGGTTTCCCGCCCCGTCGCCGGGGTAGGAGCGGCCCGTGCGCATCGTGGTGGTCGGCGCGACCGGCAACGTGGGGACGAGCGTGGTCGACGAGCTGACCCGCCGTCCCGAGGTGACCGAGGTCGTCGCGGTCGCGCGGCGGCAGCCGGCGGTCGACCGGCCGGCGCCGGTCCGGTTCGTGGCCGCCGACGTCGCCACGGACGCGCTGGAGCCGGTGCTGGCGGGCGCGGACGCCGTCGTCCACCTCGCCTGGCTCTTCCAGCCCAGCCACGACCCGCTGCTGACCTGGCAGGTGAACGCCGTGGGCAGCGCACGGGTGTTCGCAGCCGCGGCCGCCGCCGGCGTGCGGGCGATCGTCTACGCGTCCTCGGTGGGCGCCTACTCCCCGGCGCCCGACCGGACGGTCGACGAGTCCTGGCCGACCCACTCCATCCCCACCGCCGCCTACGGCCGGGAGAAGGCCTACGTCGAACGGGTGCTCGACGCCTTCGAGGCCCGCCACCCCGACATCCGGGTGGTCCGCCTGCGACCGGCGTTCATCTTCAAGCGCACCGCCGGCCCCGAGCAGCGCCGGCTCTTCGCCGGCCCGCTGCTGCCCCGGGCGGTGCTGCGCCGCGGCGTGCCGGTGCTTCCGCTGCCGGCGGGCCTGCGGTTCCAGGCGCTGCACAGCAGCGACGCCGCCCGGGCGTACGCGGCGGCCGTCCTCGGCGACGCCCGGGGGGCGTTCAACATCGCCGCCGAGCCGGTCGTCGACACCGCCGCCCTCGCCTCGATCGTCGGCGCCCGGCCGGTCGAGGTGCCGCCCCGAGCGCTGCGGGCCGCCCTCGCCGCCGCCTGGCACCTGCGCCTGGTGCCGACCCAGCCGGCGCTCTACGACCTGGCCCTCGGCCTGCCGCTGATGGACACGACCCGGGCCGCGACCGAGCTCGGCTGGCGGCCGACCACCGGTGCCGTCGACGCCCTGGCCGAGGCGGTCGCCGGCATGGCCGAGGGGACGGGCGGGGACACGCCGCCGCTCGCCGCCGACGACGCGCGGGGGCGGGTGCGCGAGGTCGCGACCGGGGTCGGGGGGCGGCCGTGACGGGTTCCGGCGGCGCCACGGCGCCCCGCCGGTCGGGCGGCCTGCTCGACGTCGTCGAGCCGGTCACCGCGGCCGCGTTCCGCACCGCCGCCCGCCTGCGGGGCGCCCGGGCCTTCCACCCCCGGGGCCGGGCCTTCGCGGCCGAGGTCGTGCTCGACCGTGCGACCGCCCCGCCGGGGTTCCCCCGGGGCCGATACCGGGGCATCGTCCGCTTCTCCCGCGGTGCCGGGTTGCCCGACGCCGTGCCCGACATCCTGGGCATCGGCGTGCGGATCGTCGACGCCGGCGGCCCGCACGTCCACCAGGACCTGCTCATGGCCAGCACCGGGTGGTCGGTCGTCGGCCGGCGCCTGCTGCGGCCCAGCCGGTCGTTCACCTCGGGCGTCCTGTCGACGATCCTGCCCTACGACGTCGGGGGCCGGCGGGTGCTGATCGGCGCCCGGGTCGCGGGCGACCGCCCGCTGGCGCTGGCCGACGTCGACGTCCTCGCCGCCGCCCGCCGGCCCGTCGAGCTGCTGTGGTCGACGCCCGGTGGCCTCTGGCGGGTCCTCGGCGAGGTGCGCCCGGACGTGCCGCTCGACGACGAGGCCGGCCGGCGGCTCGACCTCGACCCGTTCCGCACCGTGCCCGGCGTCGAACCGGTCGGCCTGCTGAACGCGCTCCGGCGCCCGGCCTACGGCGCCAGCCGGGCCGGCCGCAACGGCGACGGGGCGGCGACCGCGCCCCTCGACGGCACCGACGCGACCGAGGAGGGACGATCGTGGCGAGTCGGGTGAGGACCGGCGGCCCGCGACGGGCCGGGACGGGGCGGTAGGGCGGTGGAGCGCACGGTCCTCGTCACCGGCGCCGGATCCGGCATCGGCCTCGCCACCGCCGTCGAGGCCGCCCGGCTGGGGTTCCGGGCCGTGGCCGCCGTCCACCGCGCCGAGCAGGCCGACGACGTCCGTGGGGCCGCGGCCGTGGCCGGTGTCGAGGTCGAGGTCGACCAGCTCGACGTCACCGACGACGCCCGCGCCGTCGAGGTCGTGGACGCCTGGCGCCCGTGGGGGCTGGTCAACGCCGCCGGCCTGATGCTCCCCGGTCCCGTCGCCGAGACCCCGCCCGAGGACGCCCGCCGGCACCTCGAGGTCATGGTCCTCGCGCCGGTGCGCCTGACCCAGCTCGCCCTGCCGTGGATGCGCCGCCAGGGTGGCGGGCGGGTCGTGAACGTCTCCTCGATCGCCGGGCACGTCGAGGCGCCGCTGCTCGGCTGGTACGAGGCGGCCAAGCAGGCGCTGAACACCCTCAGCGAGGCACTGCGCCCCGAGGTGGCCCGGTACGGCGTCGACGTGGTGATCGTCGAGCCGGGCCCGTTCCGCACGCCGATCTGGGACGAGGCCCGCGACCACGTCCGGCGGCGCCGCGCCGAGGCCGTCGAGCCCGACCTGTACGACCGCACGCTCGACGTGCTCGAGGCCATGGCGTCGCTCGCCGGCGACCACCGGGACGTCGCCCGCCGCATCGGCGACGTGCTCCACGCCGGCCGACCCCGGTTCCGCTACCGGGTCGGCGCCGGCACCAACCTGCTCGGGGCGCTCGACCGGGTGGTGCCGACCAGCATCAAGGACCGGGTCAGCCGGGCGGTGGGGGTCTGAGGTGGGCGTCGTCGACCGCCACCTCGACGTCCCGCCGGACGCCGTGGCCCTCGTGCTGGCGGACCCGCGCAGCTACGAGGCACTGGTCCTCGGCAGCAAGCGGGTGCGGTGGTTCGACGCCCGCTGGCCCGAGGAGGGCACCTCGTTCCGCCACAGCATCGGGGTCGGCCCGCTCCACATCCGGGACCACAGCACCGTCGTGGCCGACGAGCTGCCGGACCGCCTGCAGATGGTCGTCGGCATGGGCCCGCTCGGCCGGGCGGAGGTCGAGTTCCGTCTCACCCCCGAGGCCTCGGGGACGCGGGTGTCGATGCGCGAGGACCCCGTCGACGGCCCGGTGGCGGCGGTGTGGTCGCCGCCGGTCGACGCCGTCATGCGCCTCCGCAACGACCGGGCGCTGCGGCGGCTGGAGGGCCTGGCCGCCGAGGTCGAGCGGGTGCGCCACCTGGACGGCCCGCCGGGCGCCCCGCGCGGGGACGGGCGCGGTCACCGCCGGCCGCGCCGGCGGGCAGACGGAGGAGCGGAGATGACCGGTGAGGAGACCGTGGACGCCGACGAGGCCCGGGAGCTGTTGGAGGTGCCGGCGGAGCAGCTCGACGCCCTGACCGACCAGGGCGTCCTCACGCCAATCGACGACGGCTCCGGCCGGGTCCGCTACTCGCGGGCCGAGGTGCTGGCGGCGCGTCTGATCGGCGGCTGAGGGCGTCCCGCCCCCGCGCCGGCCGGCGCGCGGCCGTCCGGCGCGCCGCCAGGGCCGACCCTCCCTCGACATCGGGACGAGTGGCCCCTTGACCCGGCGCGCCCCCGCCGGGAGCATGGTCGCCAAGGCAGTGCCGTCCGGAGCTCCCCCCACCCGGGCGGCACCCGCTCGACACGCGCACCCGAGGGAGGGCCATGGCACCCCCAGAGGCACTCGTGGTCTCCGCCCGCCACAGCGGGCACCGAGGGGCGATCCGCCTCGTCGGCGAGTTCGACATGTCGGGCACCGAGAGCTTCCGGGCGGTCGTGGGCGACGTGGTCGCCCGGCGCCCGGCGGTCATCGAGGTCGACGCCGCCCAGCTCGAGTTCATCGACGCCGCCGGTCTCCGCGAGCTGGTCGTCGCCCGCGAGCTGGCCGACGCCAACGGCATCGCCTTCCGCATCGGCCGCCGGTCCCGCCCGCTGGTGCGCATCCTCGACATGACCGGCCTCGACGAGGTGTTCGAGGGCTGAGCGGCCGGGCGGCCGGGGCCGGGCTCAGCGGCCCGGGCCCGCGGCGGCCGCCTCGGCCAGCAGGGCGTCGTAGCGGGGCGCGACCTCCGGCCACGCCAGGCGCCGCACGTGGTCCCGGGCGGCCGCGGCCGCCCGCCGGCGCTCGTCGTGGCGGGTGAGGGCCCAGCACAGGCGCTCCACCAGCTCGTCGAGGCCGGCGTACAGGTACGGGCGCGGTGCGGGCACCAACTCGGGGTAGGCCAGGCGGTCCGGCAGCAGCGGCAGGGCGCCGGCGACCGTCGCCTCGGCGACCGCCAGCCCGAAGAACTCGTGCCGGGCGGTGCTGACGACGACGTCGGCGGTGGCGAGCAGCGCCGGGTAGGCGTGGTCGGGCGCGGTGCCGAAGTGGACGACCCGAGGCCCGAGCCGGTCCCGGGCCCGGGCGAACGCCTCGGGCACGGTCGGTGGGGCCTGGCCGGCGATCGCCACCGCGAAGTCGACGCCCCGGGCGGCCACCCGGTCGAGGGCGGCGAAGAAGGCCTCGGGGTCCTTGTCGTACTCCCAGCGGTGGTTCCACAGCACGACCGGCGGCCGGCGCTCGGCGCGGGGGCGGTCGAAGCGGTCGACGTCGACGCCGAGCGGCAGGACGGCGGTGGCGGCCGCGACCCGTTCGAGCACGGCGGTGTGGCGGTGGTCGGGGAACCGGGCGAGGAACCGGGGGAGGGCGGCCAGCAGCTCGCGCCGGTGGTGCTCGGAGTTGAACACCACCCGGTCCGCCGCCGCCATGCTGAGCCAGTTGACCATCGCGTAGGTGAGGTCGGGCGCCGTCCCCGGCCGGACCGGGTAGGTCAGCTGGTTCTCGTGCATGTACAGCACGACCGGCACCCCGGCGAGGGACCGGCGGGCCAGCCCCAGCAGCGCCGGCACGTGGACCATGTCGCCGACCAGCAGCACGTCCGGCCGGCCCCAGCCCGCGACCACCCGGTCGATCTCGGCGGCGAGGGTCAGCGCCGCCCCCTGCATCCGCCACGTCCAGAACGCGCCCCGGTGGGTCACCAGGCGGACGTCGTGGCGGCTGTGGCGGGCGAGGCCCTCGGCCCAGGCCCGGTGCGAGCCGCTGCAGTAGGGCTCGCACAGGAGGACCCGCCGCCGGCCGTCGTGCGGGGCGGGCGGGACCACGGCCGGTGCCGTGCGGCGGGTCAGCCGTAGACGAGCCGGGTGATCCAGTCGGCCACCAGCGCCGGCTTCTCCTCGCCCTCGATCTCGACGGTCACCGTGCGGGTGACGTTGAGGGTGTTGGGGTCCTTGAGGTCGACCGACTTCAGCGTGCTCGTGGCCCGGATGCGGGAGCCCGTCTTCACCGGGTTGATGAACCGCACCTTGTCGAACCCGTAGTTGATGCCCATGACCACGCCCTGGAGCCGGCTCATGTCCTGGGGGATGGAGCCGACCAGGTGGGTGAGCATCGACAGCGTCAGGAAGCCGTGGGCGATCGTCGTGCCCCAGGGCGAGAGCTTCGCCGCCTGCTCGGGGTCGACGTGGATGAACTGGTGGTCGTGGGTGACGTCGGCGAAGGCGTTGATCTGGTCCTGGGTGACCTCGAACCAGTCGCCGGTGCCCTCGGGCTGCCCGACGGCCTTCTCGAACAGGGCGTACGCGTTCTCTGCGGCAGTGGCCATGCCCCGACGCTACTGCCGGTCCCGGTCCCGGGGCGACGCCGGGCGGGTCAGCCGCGCCGGCGGCGGGCCCGGCGCCGGCCTTCGTGCATGGCCTGCACCCGGGGCACCGGCAGCGCCCGGCCCTCCTCGACGAGGTCGGCCGGCAGCGGCTGGGGCGGCGGCATCAGCTCGGCCCACGGGTCGCGGTCGCCGAGGGCATCGGGGACGGTGTGGATCGTGTGGTCGCCGGGGGTGACGGACTCCAGCTCGTCCCAGCTCACGGGGAACGACACCGGCGTGCCCGGCCGCACCCGGGGGCTGTAGGCGGCGACGACGGTCGCGCTGCCGACCCGGGTGGGGTCGACGAACACCTTGCCCTCCCGGTCGTCCTTGATGAACGCCGTCGTGGCGACCTCCGGGTCGAGCTTCGCCGCCCGGTCGGCGATCGCCCGGGTGGCGGCGGCCGCCTCCTCGAGCCCGACGCTGTCGTCCACCGGCACGAAGACGTGGACGCCCTTGGCGCCGCTGGTCTTGACCGCGCCGCCGAGGCCGAGGTCGTCGAGTGCGGCCCGCACGAGCAGGGCCGCCCGCACGGCGGCCCGGAACCCGTCGCCCTCCGGGGGGTCGAGGTCGAGCACGAGGTGGGTGGGTCGCTCGGGGTGCTCGGCGGTCACCAGCGTCGGGTGGTACTCGACGGCCCGCTGGTTGGCGAACCACAGCAGGGTCCGTCGGTCGTCGCACAGCGCGTAGGACACGTCCCGCTTGGACGTCTCGGCCCAGAACGTCACCGTGCGCACCCAGTCGGGCGCGTACCTGGGGACGTTCTTCTGCATGAACGCCTCCTGCCCCCGGTGGACCCGGATCACGGACAGGGGTCGCCCACGCAGCACGGGCAGGATGCGGTCGCGCACGGCGTCGAGGTAGTCGACCAGGTCGCGCTTGGTGGCGCCGGCCCCGTCGAAGAGGGGCTCGTCGAGGTTGGTGAAGCTCACCCCGGCGCGCGACTCGCCGTCGCTGCGGTCTGGCACCCCCGGAACCGTACCGGGCGCCGGCACGGCCCGGTCGGGCGGCGGGTCAGGCGCTGCCGCCGAGCTCGGCGGCCAGCTCGGCACGCCCGGAGATGCCGAGCTTCTCGTACACCCGCTGGAGGCGGTTCTCGACGGTGCGGGTGGACAGGACCAGCTGGGCGGCGATCTCCTTGTTCGACCGGCCGGCGGCGGCCAGCACGGCGGTCTCGCGCTCGGCGGGGGTCAGCCGGGCCCGGGTCTCGGCCGCCTGCAGGGCCGGCGTCACCGGGCTCTCGCACCGCTCGGCCAGGTCGCCCGACCGGCGCTCGGCGGCCGCCGCTGCCCGCTGGTCGCCGGCGCGGCGCAGGGCGACCGCGGCGTCGGCGGCGGCCTCGGCCGCGAGCAGGTCGGCGCCCATGGCCTCGAACCGGCGGGAGACGGCGTCGAGGCGGGCGGCGTCGCCGGCGGCGAGGGCCCGGGCGTGCTCGGCGCGCGCCGGGGCGAGGTCGCCGTCGACG
The DNA here is from genome assembly GCA_035304465.1 of Acidimicrobiales bacterium. Taxonomy (GTDB): domain Bacteria; phylum Actinomycetota; class Acidimicrobiia; order Acidimicrobiales; family VFJN01; genus ZC4RG19. The sequence continues at coordinate 8,516 of DATGPY010000119.1, forward strand.
CGGGCGGCCACCGCGGCCAGCCGGTCGGCGACGTCGGCCGCCCGCCCGAGCCGGGCCAGGCCGTGCAGCGCCGAGGCGGCGCCGACCAGGTCGCCGATGCGCTCGCCGACGTCGGCCGCCTCGGCCAGGTGGCGGGTGGCGGTCGGCAGGTCGCCGCCGGCCGCCGCCACCCAGGCGCGGGCCTGGAGCGTGTCGACCGCGTCCCGCATGGGTCGGGGCAGGTCGGGGGCGTCGGCCGCGTCGAGCTCGCGGGCAGCGGCGTCGGCCTGCCCGGACAGCGCCAGTGCCAGGGCGCCCACGAGGTGGTTGCGCCGGGCCAGGGTGGGCCGGTCGAGCCGCTGGTTGATCGCCAGCGCCTCGCGCGCCCGGCGCACGGCGGTGGCGACCCGGCCGCGGTCGGCCACCCGGTCGGCCTGCAGCGCCGCGAACAGCGCTTGGGCCTCGGCCGACCCCTCGGCCAGCGCCTGCGCGTGGTGGTCGTCGACCAGCCGGTCGGCCTCGGCGAAGCGGCCCGCGTGCTGCAGCGCCAGGCACTCGGTCACGGTGTGCCACCACGGGTTCCAGGCCAGCGGCGAGTCGATGCCCTCGCGGGCGTCCCGGCCCCGCTCCGACATCTCGACCGCGGCGTCGAGGTGGCCGAGCCGGGACAGGCAGAAGGCGCCGACGAGGCAGGCGACGACCAACGCCTCGCCGCGAGCGCGGTCCGCCAGCGCCGCGGCCGCCTCGGCCGCCGCCCGCGGCCCGTGCCGGTCGAGGAGCGCCCACAGCCGCCGGGCCTCGAGCTGGTCGATGACGTCGGGGTCGCCCACCCGCCGGAGTGCGTCGTCGAGCAGGTCGACCCGGTCGCGGCCCGACCACGTGGCCAGGTTGTCGAACCGGGCGGCCGCGACCGTCCCCACCTCGCGGTCGTCACGGCACCGGCCGGCCAGGTCGGCCAGGGCGGCCTCGGCTTCGTCGCGCCGGCCCTGCAGGCTCGTCACGTGGGCGGCGAGCAGCTCGGCGTCGAACCCGGCGCCGGCCTCGCTGGCCGCCCGGGCAAGGCGCTCGGCGAGGGGGAAGTCGTAGCGCCAGCGGGCGATCGTCGCCCCCTCGAGCAGCAGGCGGGGGTCGCCGCCGCCGGCGGTGAGCCGCCAGGCGGCGACGCGCAGCACGTCGTCGTGGCGTCGGGGCGGCGCCTGCTCGATGACGCCGGCCAGCGCCTCGGCGACGGCGCGGGTGCGCAGGGCCGGCGTGCGGGCGCGCACGACGTCGCCGTAGACGGGGTGGGAGAGCGTCACCTGCACGCGCCGGCCGTCGAGCCGGGTGGTGAGCAGGCCGCGCCGCTCCAGGGCCTCGGCGACCGTCCGGTCGGACAGGGCGTCGAGCTCGGCCTGGCCGAGGGGCTCGCCGTGGGAGACCAGCTCCATCAGGGCGCGCTCGTCGTCGGTGAGCCGGCCCAGCCGGCCCTCGACGATCTCGACCAGCCGGTCGGAGGGGGACAGGTCGCCGACCAGTCGCCACAGCACGCCGTCGTCGACGAGCGTGCCGTCGTCGAGCGCGCCGAGGACCAGCTCGCGCAGGAAGAGGGCGTTGCCCCGGCAGCGGTCGACGAGCTGGCGGGCGGTCGCCGGGTCGACCGGGCCGCCCAGCACGGTCGTCAGCAGCTCCTCGGTGGCGTCCTGGTCGAGGCCGTCCAGCTCGATGCGGGGCGCGAGGCCGTCCTTCCACAGCGCCACGATCGGGTCGGGGGCCGGCTCGCCGGTGCGCACGGTCGCGAGCACGGTCACCGACCCGGCGACGGCGACCTGGTGGAGCAGGGTGGCGGAGGCGTCGTCGAGCAGGTGGGCGTCGTCGACCAGCAGCACCAGGCGGCTGCCGTCCGGCCGGTCGGCCAGCGCGGCGACCGACCGGCGCAGGACGTCGGCCCGGTCGTCGATCGCGCCCGGCCGGGGCGAGGTGGTGTGCAGCAGCGGCGCCAGGGCGCCGAAGGGGATGCGCGAGGCGGCGTGGGTGGCGACCGCCCGTGCGGTGGCCATGCCGGAGGCGCCCGCCAGGGCCAGGCACTCGTGGGCGAGGCGGGTCTTGCCGACGCCGAGGGGCCCGGCCAGGACCACGGCGGGGGGCGGTCCCTCCTCGAGCAGGTCGCGCAGCGCCTGCAGCTCGCGCGCCCGGCCGACCAGCGGCCAGTCCGGCCGGGGCGTGGTCCCGTCGGTGGGCGGTGTCGGGGGTGCGAGCGTCGTGGTCATGGGCGGGATGCGGTGCCGTACGGGGTCGCTTGGCAAACCGGGCAAAGTCTATTGCGGTTGCGTGACATCTGTTGCGATGCGGTGTCGTGGGCGCCGACGGGAGTAGTCGCCACTCCTGACCGTGCGGGCGGTCGTCGGGTCACCTGGACGGGCAATCACCGCCTGGGAGCCGACGTGGCGCGCTCGTGCGCCACGGGGCATCGGGCCGCTGGGAGCTGGGGTTCTCGTTCGCACGGGGGCGCTCACCGGTGGTCCGCCCAGGTCCCGCCGCATCACAGAAGGAGCGCCATGCGCATGTCACCTCTCAAGCGGATCGCCACCGTGTCCGCGGTCGCCGCAGCCGGGGTGATCGGCTTCGGCACCGCCGCCGGGGCACACACACCGGACATCCACGTCGTCCAGCCCGGGGAGACGCTCTCCCAGATCGCCCCGGACAACTGGCCCGAGGTCGCGGCCGGCAACGGCATCGAGAACCCGCACCTCATCTTCCCGGGCCAGGAGATCGACCTGAACGCGCTGGGCACCCCGGGTGAGTACCCCGAGTGGCAGCCGGCGACCTCGTCCTCCTCCTCGTCGTCGTCCTCGTCGCGCCAGAGCAGCGGCGACAGCGGCTCGTCCTCGAGCAGCAGCTCGAGCGGGTCGTCGGAGGCCGCGCCCGTGGCGCAGTCGAGCTCGGGCGGCGGCACCGTCTGGGACCGCCTCGCCGAGTGCGAGTCGGGCGGCAACTGGTCGATCGACACCGGCAACGGCTACCGGGGTGGGCTGCAGTTCTCGCAGAGCACCTGGGAGGCCTACGGCGGTACCGGCAACCCGGCCAACGCCTCCCGCGAGGAGCAGATCCGGGTGGCCGAGCGGGTCCAGGCCGGCCAGGGCTGGGGCGCGTGGCCTGCCTGCTCGCGGCAGCTCGGCCTGCGCTGAGGCGCGCGGGCTCGACCGACCGCACGTGACACGGCGGGGGCCTGAGGGCCCCCGCCGTCGCGCGCCGTGAGAGCGCCGGCGGCGCCTCGGGCCCGGACCCGGACGGCCGGTCGACAACCGGGGAGCGTTCCCGACCGACCGCACGTGTCTCGACGGGTGCCTCCGGTCCTCCGGCGGCACCGCCGGCTGGGGCAACACCTTCCCTGACGTTCGCCCGGCCAAACCCGGGATCGCCTCGTCGCGAGGGCTCGGCGCCGCCGTCCCGCCGGAGCGTCACGAACAGGCGGGTGACGTGGTTCAATGGGCACCGAGCGTGGCGGGAGGTGGCGCCATGACCGAGGGCCCCGAGACGGCGCCCGGCCCGGTGGCCGAGCGGCCGGGCGGCACGACCCGTCCCGACCGGTTCTACGACGCCGAGACCGGCGGGCCGCTGCAGCTCCAGCTCGAGCAGGACGGCGACAGCTTCCGGGTCCTCCGCCGGTTCGGCTACCGCGACCCGGCTCACCGGGAGCCGTTCGTCGTGCCCGCCGACCCCGGGCGCTTCCGCACCGACCTCGCGTCGATCCCGTGGATGTTCGCCTGGCTGGTGCCCGGGCTGGGCAGCCACCTGGCGGCGGTCATCCTGCACGACGCCCTCGTCCGCCCCGGTGGCCCGCCCGACCACGAGGGGCCCGACGTCGACCGCGAGGAGGCGGACCGCATCCTGCGGGACGCGATGGCGTCGCTCGGCACGCCCCGGCTGCGGCGGTGGCTGATGTGGGCCGGGGTCATGCTCGCGACCTGCTGGAGCGCGCTGTCGCCACGGTGGTGGTGGCGCGCGCTCGTCACCGGGACGCTCGGGGTCGTGGGGGCGCTGGGCGTCGTCGCCACGCTCGACCTGCTCGACGTCGTCGACGTCCTGCCCTGGATGGGGCCACGGCCCTGGTGGGTCGAGGTCCTCGGCGGTGCGGCCGGGGCCGTCGCGGTCCCCGCCGTGCTCGCGGTCCTGTGGGGGCGGCGGTGGCGGGTGGCGCTGATCGCCGGCGTGGCGCTGGCGTTCCTGCTGCACGTGACCGCCGCGGTGCTGGTCGTCTACGGCGTCTACCGGGTGGCCGAGACCGTCGTGTCCCGGCCGGAGGGCATGGGCCCCGACGTGGCCGAGAACCTCGAGCAGGCCACGACCGGGGCGGCCGGCGGGTCGGGGGACGGCCGGGTCGCCGCCGGGCACGTCGCGCCGGTGGCACCCTCGCCGCCGGGTCGCGAGGGGCGCTAGCAGGGGACGGCCCCCCGGATCAGGGCGCCAGCGCCTCGAGCCTGGCCCGGGCCTCGTCCAGCGCCCCGGCCGCCTCGTCCCGGGCGGCGGCGCGCGCCGCGGCCACCTCCCGGGCCCGGTCCGCCGCGGCGCGTGCCTCCTCCGCCCGCCGGCGGGCCTCCTCCGCCTCGGCCTCGGCGGTCCGGGCGGCCGCCGCGGCGGCGTCCGCCTCGGCGGTCGCGGCACGAGCCTCCTCCTCGGCCGCGGCCGCGGCTGCCGCGGCGTCCTCCACCGCCTGCTCGGCCTCGGCCACCGCGGCCGGGTCGGTCCCGGCGCCGGCCTCGTCCCCGGCGCCGCCCCGGCGGCGGCTGCGGCCCGCTCGACCCCGGCTCGCCGCGGGCGCCGCGACCGGCGCCGAGCCGGGCTCGGGGAGCACGTCGGTGTCGACCAGGCGGACCGCGGCCAGGTCGGCGAGGGCGTCGGGGTTCCCCACGACGGCCCGCAGCGCGGCGCCCACCGCGGTGCGGTCGACGGGCCGGCCGTGCCCGGCCGCGGCGTCGACCGCCGCCGCCACCAGCTCCTGCTCGGCCCGGCGCAGCTCGTCCAGGGCGGCGCGCAGGTCGCCCTCGCCCTCCTGGGCCGCGACGACGCCGTCGACGGCGGCGAGCAGGCCGGCCAGGGCGTCGGTGTCGGCGTGGGCCCCGGCGTCCAGGGCCCAGGCCACCGTCCGGGGCTTGCGCAGCGCCTTCACCGCGGCCGCGCCCGCACGGTCGCCGGCGGCGCGCAGCTCCCGGGCCAGCGTGGCCCGGCGGGCGACGAACGAGGGGAGCGGGCCGCCGTACAGCTCGGCCACCCGGGTGTCGAGGGCCGGCGGGTCGGCGGTCGGGGCGTCGCGCCGGCGGGCCATCGGCTCCAGCTTGCCAGGGCCGCGCCGTCGGCGGGGGCGGTCAGCGACCGATGCGGTCGCGAGGTCGGGCCGTCCGAGCGGGGCGGACGCCGTCGGCCGTGGTCGGGGCGGGCACCGGGGGCCGGGGGCGGCGCCCGGCCAGCAGCAGACCGCCGACCAGGAGCCCGGTCCCGAGCGCCACCACCGCGTAGCCGGCGAGCGGCGGCCCGCCGTCGGCCTCGACCGTCCCGGTCAGCGGCGACGCTGCCGTGGCGGGCAGCTGGACCGGCCACGCGGCCGACCGGCACGAGGCCGGGGCCCGGGTCGTGGTGCGGATCTGCACCTCGACGGTGGCGGCCCCACCCGGCGGCACCTCGACGGCCCGGACGGCCGCGACGTGGGCCACGAACGCCGACGGGCACCCGTCGCGCGCGGCCCGGGCGGTGGCGGCCTCGGCCCGGAGCTGGATGGGGACCGGTAGCGGGTTGAGGACCGTCGCCTCCTGCGTCGCCTCCCCCTGACCGGCACCGGGGCCGGTGACGAGGGCGTCGACGGTGAGGTCACGGCGCGCGCCGTCGGCGTCGGGCGCCTGCAGGTCGGCGACGACGAAGGCGATCGTCCACAGCAGGATGGCGATGGTGACCCGGACGACGGCGATCACGGGTCACCGGGTGGTGTGTGTGGGGTCGACATGGTGGCTCCGAACCGGACGGTGCGTGCCCGGAGGTGCCCGCCACCACCGACGAGGCTACCTGGTAGTCGCTCCACGTGGCGACTCCTCCACCCCGTGTGGCCGACCCCCGGGGGCGCGGCTCGCCCCTCGTGCCGTATCGGCACCACGGGTGGCGGGAATGCCTGCCCTGCCGGACCCGCCGGCCCCGACCCCAGGAGGCACCGTGCGAGCAGTGACGTGGCAGGGCTTCGAGGACGTGCAGGTGCAGGCGCTGCCCGACCCCCGGATCGAGGAGCCGACCGACGCCATCGTCGAGGTCACCTCCACCGCCATCTGCGGCTCGGACCTGCACCTCTACCGGCCGCTCGCGATGTTCATGGAGCCGGGCGACGTCCTCGGCCACGAGGTGATGGGGCGGGTCGTCGCCGTCGGGTCGGAGGTCACCCACATCGCGCCGGGCGACCGCGTCGTCGTGCCCTTCAACATCTCCTGCGGCCGCTGCCACATGTGCGACCTGCAGCTCTTCGCGCAGTGCGAGACGACGCAGGTGCGGGAGCACGGCAAGGGGGCGGCGCTGTTCGGCTACACCAAGCTGTACGGCCACGTGCCGGGCGGCCAGGCCGACCTCGTACGCGTGCCCCAGGCCCACTTCGGCCCGGTCAAGGTCCCCGAGGGCCCGCCCGACGACCGCTACCTGTTCCTGTCCGACGTGCTCCCCACGGCCTGGCAGGCGGTGGCCCACGCGGACGTGCCCCCCGGTGGGTCGCTGGCCGTCGTCGGCCTCGGTCCGATCGGCCAGATGGCCTGCCGGATCGCCCGGCTCCAGGGCATCGAGAAGGTCCTCGGCGTCGACCTCGTGCCCGAGCGGCTCGCCATGGCCGAGCGCCACGGCACCGAGACCGTCGACGCCGGCCGGATCGACGACGTCCCCGAGGCCCTCCGGGCGCTCACCGGCGGGCGCGGCCCGGACGCGGTGATCGACGCCGTCGGCATGGAGGCCCACGGCGCCCCGGTCGCGGCGGCCATGCAGCGCGCCGCGTCGGTGCTGCCCCGCTCGGTCGGCGCCGCGCTGGCCGTGCGTGCGGGTGTCGACCGGCTCGCCGCCCTGCGCACCGCCATCGACGCGGTCCGGCGGGGCGGCACCCTGTCGATCGTCGGCGTCTACGGCGGCGCCGCCGACCCCATCCCCATGCTGGACCTGTTCGACAAGGGCGTGCAGATCCGGATGGGCCAGGCGCACGTGCGGCGGTGGGTGCCCGAGATCCTGCCGGTCCTCGAGCGGGACGACGACCCCCTCGGGCTTTCCGACTTCGTGACCCACCGGCTGCCGCTCGACGAGGCGCCCCGCGCCTACGCCATGTTCCAGGCCAAGGAGGACGGGGCGATCAAGGTGGTCCTCGAGCCCTGACCGTCGGCGACGGCGCGGCCGCCCGCGGCGAGGTCGGGGGCGCGGGCGGGCGCGGACCGCGCCGTCTGTCCCTAGCCTGGGGGAACCGATCGCCGCCGCCCGACCCGGCATCCCGCCGGGCCGGCGCGACCGTGAGCCCGAGACGGAGGCAGGAATGGTCACACCCCGAGACCCCGCAGAGCGACGTTCCCTCGAGGCCGACCGCGACGAGGAGGACGAGCCGGTGGTCCCGGAGCCCCTCCGCGACGAGCTCAGCGATCTCGAGGTGCCCGAGGCGGACGCCCTGGAACAGGCCGAGGAGGTCACGCCCGGCTCCCGCGTCGTCCAGCTGCCGCGCGACCCCGAGGTGCCCGAGGCCGACGCCTGGGAGCAGTCCCTCGAGGTGCCCTACGACGACGACGAGGACTTCGGCTGACCCGGCGCGGGCGGCTCACACCGCCCGCGCGCGGCCACGCAGACGGGGGCGGCAGCCCGCCGTGCACGATCCGCAGGCGCGATGCGCCGTCCGGCCCTCGTGCCGGCGGGCCGGGTCAGGTCTCGTCGTGGCGTCGCCGCAACCAGCGGGAGATCACGTCGCGCGGTGACGAGGGGTGGGCGCTCTGGCCCAGCGATCTCGACCGCGCGGTGAAGCGCTCGACGAACGTCGGATCGTCGCGCTCGAGGCCGGCCTCCACGAGGTCCAGCATCGTGCGCTCCCAGCGGGTGAGCCGTCCCTCCTCCATCACACCGACCGCCTACCCCCTGCGACCGGCCGTCATGCACGCCGGGTGGGGCCGTGCCCGCGCACCGCGCTCGTCGGCCGGTGGGGCGCCGGGGAGGTCCCGGTGCCCGCCACCGGCCGGGGGGGTCCGGGCGGCGGGCACCGGGGCGACCCGTCGGCTCAGGTGCGGCGCTCCTCGGTGGGGAGCCGGTCGGGGCGGTCCTCGTGGGACCGCTCGCCGAAGCGGCGCTCGGCCTCCTCGGTGTCGCCGCCGGTCTCCTCGAGCAGCTCGTCGACCACGTCCTCGTCGGCGGAGACCTGCTGGCCCAGCCAGTCGTCGACCGTGCTGTCGGGAGGCTCGACGATCTCGCCGTCCGCGTTGCGCTCCGCCTCGCGCCGGTTCTCTTCGCTCATGACCGGTCGCTTCCCGGTGGCG
>DATGPY010000120.1:0-10337 GCA_035304465.1 Acidimicrobiales bacterium
GTGTACATCCACTCGACCGCGGCCGCGCACTCGATCGAGCAGGCGGCGGAGGTCTCGGGCGACGGGCCCCGCTGGTACCAGCTCTACTGGCCCAAGGACCCGGAGGTGGCGGCGTCGCTGGTGCAGCGGGCCGAGGCGGCCGGCTACCGGGCGATCGTGGTCACGCTCGACACCTTCATGCTCGGGTGGCGCCCGACCGACCTCGACACCGCCTACCTGCCCTTCCTGCAGGGCACCGGCATCGCCAACTACCTGACCGACCCGGCGTTCAACGCGCCGCTCGGCGAGGGCGCGCCGCTGGCCGACAAGGTGTTCCGCTGGGCGGGGATGTTCGGCAACCCCCGGCTCACCTGGGACGACCTGGCCTGGCTGCGCGAGCGCACGTCGTTGCCGATCGTGCTGAAGGGCGTGCTGCACCCCGACGACGCCCGGGCGGCCGCGGACACCGGCGTCGACGGCATCGTCGTGTCCAACCACGGCGGCCGCCAGGTCGACGGCGCCGTCGCCGCCCTCGACGCCCTGCCGGCGATCGTCGAGGCGGTGGGCGACCGCCTGACGGTGCTGCTCGACTCCGGGGTGCGCAACGGGGCCGACGTCGTCAAGGCCGTCGCGCTCGGCGCCGCCGCCGTGCTCTACGGCCGGCCCTACGTCTACGGGCTGGGCCTGGGTGGGCAGGCGGGGGTGACCCACGTGCTGCGCTGCCTGCTGGGCGAGCTGGACGCGACCGTCGCGCTGGCCGGCCGGCGGCGCCTCGCCGACCTGGGGCCCGACGTGCTCGCGCCGTCGCCTGTCTGACGGACAGCGCGGGTTCCTGCACGGTTCCGCCATCGCGTATCGTTGGGCTCCACAGGCGCGGAGGGTGCCGCGCCCCACCAGCGCGGGGGGAGACGTGACGGCCGACGGAGCCGACAGGCGCGAGACGACCGAGATCGATCCGGACGTCGAGCCGGTCGCCGGCATGTACCGCGCCATCGCCGAGACCGCGGTCAACCCCTTCGCGGTCATCGACGACCAGGGCGTGTTCCGGTGGGTCGGCCGGTCGATCGAGGAGCTGCTCGGCTGGCGCCCGGAGGAGCTGATCGGCCGCAGCATCGACGCCATCGTCGCCCCCGACAGCCTGGACGAGGTGCTCGAGGCCTTCGCCCAGCTCGAGCACGTGCCCGGCCGACCCCGCTACCCGCGCGGCGGCGTCGGCCAGCCCGCCGACCTGCTCTGCCGCGACGGCTCGGTCACGCACTGCAACCTCGTCGCCGCCACCAAGTCGCAGACCGGGCTGCCCTACCACGTGGTCTTCGCCCGCCGGGCCGGCTACGAGCGGGCGCTCGACCTCGCGCTCGAGGCGATCGCCTCGCACGCCGGCCTCTGCGAGGTGCTCGCCGCGCTGGTCGACACCCTCCAGCAGTCGATCCCCGGGTGCCGGGTGGCCATCGGGGTCGGCTGGCAGGACGGCGCCTTCTCGATGACCGCGGGCGACGGGGCCGCCCTGCTGGTCGACGAGCCCGAGGCGCCCTGGCGCCGGGCGCTGGAGTCCGGCGAGGACGTGGTCGTCCGCCGCCTGGAGGACATGTCCCCGGGCCTGGCCTCCCGGGCCCGGGCGGAGGGGCTGGCCTCGTGCTGGGTGCACCCGGTGACCGTGCCGGGTGACGACGCGCCGACGGCCGCCATGGTCATGCTGCGCCCCCAGGACGGCATCCCCACCCGGTTCACCTGGCTGGCCGTGCACCGCACCGGGCGGCTGCTGCGCTTCACCCTGCAGTGGGACCGCAGCCACCGCGCCCTCGAGTACGCGGCGACCCACGACGTGCTGACCGGGCTGGCCAACCGCTCCGCCTTCGCGTCCCGGCTGCGGGAGATCGCCAAGCGGGCCGAGGGCGAGGCGAGCGTGCTGTTCGTCGACCTCGACCGCTTCAAGCCGGTCAACGACCGGCTCGGGCACCTGGTGGGCGACCGGGTGCTCCAGGCGGTCGCCCAGCGCCTGTCGGGGGCGGTCCGCCCCGGCGACCTCGTGGCCCGCATCGGCGGCGACGAGTTCGCGGTGCTCTGCGAGCGGCTCGGGCGGCGGGAGGCCGCCGGCGTCGCGGAGCGCCTGGTGGCGGCGCTGCAGGACCCGATCCTCGTCGACGGCGTGCCCGGCATCGGCGTCACCGCCAGCATCGGCGTGACGACCGTGGCCACCGGTGACGACCCCGAGACCGTGCTCGGCCGGGCCGACCAGGCGATGCGCCGGGTCAAGGCCTCCGGCCGGGGCGGGTGGGTGTTCGACCCCGGGGCCCCCTGAGCGCCGAGCCCCGGGTCAGCCCGTCCGGCCGCGGCGCAGCGCGGCGAGACTGGCGTCGGTGACGTCGCCGGTCGACACGTAGGGCACCCCGAGCAGCCGGGCGAGCACCGGCCCCTGGGTGCCCCTGCCCGAGCCGGGCGGTCCGACGAGGACGATGCGCACGGGATCGACGCTCCTTCCGCTCAGCCGCCCGCACGGTGGTCCTCCCCCTCGGGTGCGCCGGCCGCACCGCGGTAGCCGTGCGGGTTGCGCGACTGCCAGCGCCAGTGGTCGGCCGCCATGTCGTCGAGCGTGCGGGTCGCCTTCCACCCCAACAGCTCGTGGGCGAGCGAGGGGTCGGCCCAGATGGCCGCGACGTCGCCGGGCCGACGGCCGACGACCTCGTAGGGCAGCGCCCGGCCGACGGCCCGGGAGGCGGCGTCGATGACCTCGAGCACCGACGACCCCCGGCCGGTGCCGAGGTTGACGGCGGTGAACGGGTCGAGGCGGTCGAGCGCCTCGAGGGCGGCCAGGTGGCCGAGGGCGAGGTCGACGACGTGGATGTAGTCGCGCACGCCCGTGCCGTCGGGCGTGGGGTAGTCGTCGCCGAAGACCCGGATGTGGGGGCGCCGCCCGACCGCCACCTGCATGATGTAGGGCATCAGGTTGTTGGGGACGCCCTCGGGGTCCTCGCCGATGAGGCCGCTCGGGTGGGCGCCGACCGGGTTGAAGTAGCGCAGGGCGACGAAGCGAGACCGCTCGTCGGCCGTGGCGACGTCCCGCATCACGTGCTCGATGGTGAGCTTGGTGCGGCCGTAGGGGTTGGTGGCGCCGAGCGGCGCCGACTCGTCGACCGGCACCGTCGCTGGTTCGCCGTAGACGGTGGCCGACGACGAGAACACCAGGCGGTGGACACCGGTGGCCGCCATCGCCTCGAGCAGCGAGGTCGCGCCGCCGACGTTGACGCGGTAGTAGCGCAGCGGCTGCTCGACGGACTCGCCGACCGCCTTCAGGCCGGCGAAGTGGACGACCGCGTCGACGCCCTCCTCGGCCAGCACACGGGTCAGGGCCGGTGTGTCGGTGACGTCGAGGCGGTGGTGGCGCAGGCGCCCGGCGCCGGGGTGGTCGGCGGCGATCCGGGCGACGCGCTCCAGCGCGACGGGGCTGGCGTTGGAGAAGTCGTCGACCACGACGACGTCCCAGCCGGCGCAGAGCAGCTCGACGGCCGTGTGGCTGCCGATGTAGCCCGCGCCGCCGGTGAGCAGGGCAACTCCGGTGGGCACCCGTCCACCGTTGCACATCCCGGGCCTCCGGTGCGGTGTCGGGCCCGCCCAGCGCCTACGTTCGCCCCCACCGCCGCCGGGCGCCGTGCCGGCACGGGCGCCGGCGCGCCGGCCGCCGATCGCCGACCGACCGGAGGGACGACCGATGCCCGACCCCTACGCCGACTTCCCGCACCTGCGCTTCGACCGCCCGTCGCCGGGCGTCCTGCGGATCACGCTGGAGGGCCCGGGGCTCAACGCCGTCGACCACGCGGTCCACCGGGAGCTGGCGGACGTCTGGCGGGCCGTCGACCGCGACCCGGAGACGAACGTGGCGCTGCTCCAGGGCGCCGGGCGGGCCTTCTCGGCCGGGGGCAGCTTCGACCTGCTCGAGGACGTCACGACCGACTACGCGGCCCGCCTGCGCATCCTGCGCGAGGCCCGGGACATCGTGTTCAACGTCATCGACTGCGCCAAGCCGATCGTGTCGGCCGTCCACGGGCCGGCGGTGGGCGCCGGCCTCGTGGCCGCCCTCCTCGCGGACGTGTCGGTGGCCGCCCGCTCGGCCCGGATCATCGACGGCCACACCCGCCTCGGCGTGGCCGCGGGCGACCACGCCGCCATCTGCTGGCCGCTGCTGTGCGGCATGGCCAAGGCCAAGTACCACCTGCTCACCTGCGAGCCGCTCAGCGGCGAGGAGGCCGAGCGCATCGGGCTCGTCTCGCTGTGCGTCGACGACGACGCCGTCCACGACACCGCGCTCGAGGTCGCCGAGCGGCTGAGCCGCGGCGCCCAGCAGGCCATCCGCTGGACGAAGCACACGCTCAACCACTGGTACCGGTCCCAGGCCGCGGTCCTGGACGCCTCGCTGGCCTACGAGTTCCTCGGCTTCGGTGGGCCGGACGCCCGCGAGGGCCTGGCGTCGCACCGCGAGAAGCGGGAGCCCCGCTTCGACGGGCCGACCTCGGAGTGACCCCGCCGGCCCGGCGGCGGGGTGCGAGCACGGGCCGGTGACGAGCGACCTGGCGCCCGCCCGTCGCGGCTGGGGGTCGGCGAGGAGCGCGCCACCGAGCGGGTGATCGGCTCCGGCCGACACCCCCTCGGTGCGGGTCGCCGAGCGGCTCGGCATGGAGGTCGTGCGCCCGGTGACCGTGCCCTCGACCCCCGAGCGGGGCGAGCTGACGGCGCTGCTGTTCCACCTGCGGGCCGCCGACCGCCCGCACGCCGGCCCGCGCCCGGGCGTCGGCCCGGGCCGTGACAGGCTGGGCGGCATGGCTGGGGTCGTCTGGGGGGCGATCGACGTCGAGCAGGCCGAGCCGTCGTCCTGGCTGGTGCTGGCGACAGGGGTGGTCGCCGTGCTCGCCGTCACGGTCGACGGGGTCTGGCGGTGGGCGCGGGGCGTCGTCACGATCGCTCACGAGGCGGGTCACGCGGCGGCCGCGCTGCTGACCGGCCGGCGCCTCGCCGGCATCCGGCTGCACGCCGACACCTCGGGGCTCACCGTGTCCGTCGGGCGGCCGACCGGCCCCGGCATGGTGCTGACCGCGGCGGCGGGCTACGTCAGCCCGTCGCTTGTGGGCCTGGCCGGCGTCGCGCTGCTCGCCCTCGACCTGGTCACGGTCATGCTGTGGTCGGCGGTGGCGGTGGTGGCGGGGATGCTCGCCGTCGTCCGCAACTGGTTCGGCGCCCTGGCCCTGCTCGTCGTGGGCGGCACGGTGGCCGGGGTGTCCCTGGCGGCGCCGGCCGGCGTGCAGGCGGCCGCCGGCTACACGCTGACGTGGTTCATGCTGCTGGGCGCCGTGCGGCCCGTGGCCGAGCTGCGGCGGGCGCGGCGGTACGGGCCGCGCACGACCGACGCCGACGCCCTCGCCCGCCTGACCGGGATCCCGGCGGGGGTGTGGGTGGTGCTGTTCGGGCTCGTCACCGTCGGCGCCCTCGGCCTCGGCGGCTGGCTGCTGCTCACCTGAGCGGACCCGGGAGCCCGGCGGAAGCCGCGAAACTCAGGGGCCCGAGGACCGAGGAGGGACGATGGGACATCAGCACGTCGAGGCCACGGCGTGGTCGAGCGCGCCGCCGGCGGCGGTCTACCAGCTGCTGGTGGACGGCGCGTCGTGGCCCACCTGGAGCGGGCACGACAAGGTCGAGATCGTCGAGCGGGGCGAGGGCGACGGCGACGGTGTCGGCGCCGTCCGGGTGCTGCACCGGGGGCGGGTCCGCTCCCGGGAGAGGATCGTCGAGCTGGTGCCCGAGCGGCGCCTCGTCTACGAGCTGGTCGGCGGTCTGCCCCTGCGGGACTACCGGGCGACCGTCGACCTGACGCCCGAGCGGGGCGGCACGACCATCCGCTGGTCGTCCAGCTTCCGGGCCAAGATGCCGGGCACCGGGTGGCTCTACCGGGCCGTGCTCGACCGCTTCATCGGCCAAGCGGCGCGGGCGCTGGCCGATCGGGCCGCCGAGGTGGCCGCGGCCGGCGGCTCCGCCGGCGGCGACGGGCCGGCGTCCGGCTAGCCGCCCACCGGCGCCGGCGGTCCACAAACCGGTCACACCCTGGCCGGTTTGCGTGCCACGCTGGGGCCGTGCGCGCCGATCGGCTGGTGGCCACGCTCCTCATCCTCCAGGCCCGGGGACGGGTGACGGCCGCCGAGCTGGCCGAGGAGCTGGAGGTCTCCGAGCGCACGGCTCGGCGCGACCTGGAGGCGCTGGCCATGGCCGGCATCCCGGTCTACTCCCAGCCGGGGCGCAACGGCGGCTGGTCGCTGCTCGGCGGCGCCCGGACCGACCTCAGCGGCCTGACGGCCGCCGAGGCCCGGGCGCTGTTCCTGCTGGCCGGGCCGTCGTCGCGGGTCACGCCCGAGGCCAAGGCCGCGCTCCGCAAGCTGGTCCAGGCGTTGCCCGAGACGTTCCGTGCCGAGGCCGAGGCGGCTGCCTCCGCCGTCGTGCTCGACCCCGCCCAGTGGGGCGCCACCCCGGCGCCGCCGCCCCCGTTCCTCGACGAGCTGCAACGCGCCGTCGTGGCCGGGCGCCAGGTCGAGCTCGGGTACGCCGACCGCGAGGGGCGGGAGTCGGTGCGGACCGTCCACCCCCTCGGGCTCGTGTCCAAGACCTCGGTCTGGTACCTGGTGGCCGGCACCGACGCCGGGCTGCGGACCTTCCGGGTCAGCCGGGTGCGCTCGGTGACGGTCACCGACCGCCCGGTCGAGCGCCCGGAGGACTTCGACCTGGAGGAGGCCTGGCGCGAGGTCGTCGAGGCCATGGACGAGCGGCGCGGCGCCGTGCGGGCCCGGGCGCTCGCCGACCCCCGGGCGATCGGCTGGCTGCGGAACCGGTTCGGCCGGCACCTGCGGGTGGGGGAGCGCCGGGACGACGGCCGGGTCGAGGTCGAGGTCGGTGCCTGGACCCACGGGGCCCTGGCCTACGAGATGGTCGCCTTCGGCCCCTACGTCGAGGTCCTCGAGCCCCAGGAGGTGCGCGACCTGCTGGCGTCCTTCGGGGAGGAGCTGGTCGCCCGGTACCGGGCGGAGAACCCGGTCACTGGTTGACCAGTTTCGGGTCGCACAGTCGACCCATGAGCCACGACACCTCCGCACCGATCATCGAGGCGGTCGGCCTGCGCAAGCACTTCGGCGAGGTCGAGGCGCTCGCCGGGCTGGACCTGGTCGCCGAGCCGGGGCGCGTCCTCGCCGTCCTGGGGCCCAACGGCGCCGGCAAGACCACGTTCGTGCGCACGCTGGCGACGCTGGTCCGCCCGGACGCGGGCGAGCTGCGGGTCGCCGGCGTCGACGCCCTGCGGCACCCCGAGCGGGTCCGCCGGCTCATCGGCCTCGCCGGCCAGTACGCCGCGGTCGAGCAGGCGATGACCGGGCGCGAGAACCTGCGGATGGTCGCCCGCCTGTTCGGGCACGACCGCCGCCGGGCGCGCGCCCACGCCGACGCCGTGCTCGAGCAGCTCGGCCTGTCCGAGGCCGCCGACCGGCTGGTGCGCACGTACTCGGGTGGCATGCGCCGCCGGCTCGACCTCGGCGCCAGCCTGGTGGGGGCGCCCCGCCTGCTGCTGCTGGACGAGCCCACCACCGGCCTCGACCCCCGTAGCCGCAACGAGCTGTGGGACGCCATCCGGGCGCTGGTGGCCACCGGCACCGACGTGCTGCTGACCACCCAGTACCTCGACGAGGCCGACCAGCTCGCCCACCGCATCGTCATCGTCGACCACGGTCGGGTCATCGCGGACGGCACGCCGGGCGAGCTCAAGTCCCTGGCCGGGCGGGACGTCGTCGAGGTGCGGGCCCGCCGGGAGGCGGACCTGCCGGCCCTGGTCGCGGCGCTGGCCCCGCTCGGGGTCGGCGAGCCCCGCACGGACGCGGCGACCAACCGGGTGACCGTGCCGGTCGAGATCGGGCGGGCCGCCGTCGCCGCCGCGGTGCGGGTGCTCGACGACATCGCCGTCGAGGTCGACGACATCGGACTGCGCCGGCCGACGCTCGACGAGGTCTTCCTCACCCTCACCGGCCGGCCGGTCGACGCACCTGCCGGCGAGCCCACCGAGACCCCCGACGACGAGACCCGCGGCGAGCGGGACCAGCTCGTCGCCAGCCGCTGAGGAGCGCCCCGACGATGTCCACGACCACCGTCCCCACCGCCGCCACCCTCGACGCCGCCCCCGTCGGCACCCTCGAGCCGCCGGCCGGACCGCCCGGGCCGGTCGCCACGGCCCTCACCGTCGCCGGCCGGTCGGTGCGCCGCTTCGTCCGCACCCCGCAGCTGCTCGTCGTGAGCACGATGACCGGGGCGATGTTCCTGCTGCTGTTCCGCTACGTCTTCGGCGGCGCCGTCGAGACGGGCGGCATCCGCTACGTCGACTTCCTGGTCCCCGGCTACCTGGTGACCAGCGTGCTGTTCACCGGCAGCGAAGCCGCCACCGGCGTCGCCGAGGACATGGAGCAGGGCGTCACCGACCGCTTCCGGTCGCTGCCGGTGTCGCGGGCCGCGGTCGTGGTCGGGCGCGTTCTCGCCGAGTGGGTGCTGCTCACCCTGGGGCTGGTCGTCACGGCCGCCATCGGCGTCGCCGTCGGCTTCCGGCCCGACGGCACCGCGCTCGAGGTCGCGGCGGCCTTCGGGCTCTGCTCGCTGTTCGGCTTCGGGGCGCTGTGGCTGTTCGCGCTGGTCGGGGTGACGTCCGGCAACGTCCAGGCGGCCCAGGGCATGTCGATGATGATCTTCCCGCTCTCGTTCGTGTCGAGCGCCTACGTGCCGGTCGACTCGATGCCCGGGTGGTTGCAGGCGGTCGCCGAGCACCAGCCCGTCACGGTGGTGACCGACGCCGTGCGCTCGCTCGCCCTGGGCGACCCCGCGGCCGCCGGCCTCGACGGCTCCACGGCCGGCCTGGTGGGGCTGGCGCTCGTGTGGGTCGCGGGCCTGGTGGCCGTCTTCGCCCCGCTGGCGGTGCTGAGCTACCGGCGGCCGTAGCGGCGCACTGGCGGGCGCCCGAGGGCGCCGCCGCGGGGCGCCCGTGGTCAGCGGGCGAACGCGGTGGCGCCCTCGTCCCACGTGCGGTCGAGCACCGCGGGGTCGGGGAACCTCCGGTCGAGCTCGAGCACCACCATGCCGTGGGCGAAGGCCCACAGCGCTCGGCCCCGGTGGGGGTCGCCGGTGGCGCGCAGGAACGGCTCGCCGGCCCAGTCCTCCAGCCCCGGCGGCAGGAGGTGGCGGGGCAGCGGTCCGGACGTGGCCAGCCGGTAGAGCGCGGGGTGGGCGAGCGCGTGGCGCCGGTAGGCGGCGAGCAGCCGGTCGACGAGCGCCGCCCGGCGGTCGACGTCGCGGCCGTCGCCGCCCGCGTCGAGGGCGGCGTGCAGGGTCGCGCCCATCTCGGCCAGCGCGACGGCGACCAGCTCGGCCTCCAGGGCGGCCTTGCCGGCCACGTGCTTGTAGAGCGAGGGCGCTCGGATGCCCAGCTCGGCCGCGACGGCGTGCATGGTCAGCTCGCCGTCGCGCTCGAGCACCCGGCGGGCTGCGGCGACGATCTCGCCCACCCGCCCGCCGGGCGGTCGCCACGGGGCCGGC
The DNA here is from genome assembly GCA_035304465.1 of Acidimicrobiales bacterium. GTDB lineage: Bacteria > Actinomycetota > Acidimicrobiia > Acidimicrobiales > VFJN01 > ZC4RG19. The sequence goes on from DATGPY010000120.1 coordinate 9,577, forward strand.
GCGGTCACCCCGCCGCGCCCGCCGGCTCCAGGCGGAAGACGGGGTGCCGGGGCGCGATGGCGGCGAGCTCGTCGTCGGACGAGCCGGCCGAGCGGCCGTCGAAGAAGGCGCCGACCTCGACGCGCCACCGGGCGAGGTAGGCCCGCAGGACCGGCACCTTCTCGTCGTCGGCCAGCTCGCGGACCGTCCACTCCTCCCGCCGGCGGCCGACCAGCGTGGCCACCCGTCCGGCGGCGCGGGCGTTGCGCACCCACTGGCCCTCGCCCCGGGGGGAGACCAGGTAGGTGGCACCGTCGAGCGCCAGCAGGTTGACCGGGGTGCGGCGGGGGAGCCCCGTGGTGCGGCCGGGCACCTCGAGGACCCGGCTGCCCCAGACGCTGACGCCCCGGCGGGTGAGGAAGGCGACGACGGGGTTGAACACGCGGCGGGTGAACCAGCCGGGGGCTCGGTAGCGGGTCGCGGTCACGGGGGCCTCCTCGTCGTCGGCGGCTAACACTGTTAGCCAGCGTAGGCCCGGTGCTGTCGCCCACAACCTCGGGATGCCGGTCCCGGGCGCCCCGAGGTCTGGCAGTGTGACGTGCCGCACAGATCCGAGGAGGCGATGCAGACATGGCGACGACCGTCACCCACGTCGAGACCGTGCGGGGACCGGTGCCCACCGCCGAGCTGGGCGTCACGTTGATGCACGAGCACGTCTTCGTGCTGACCCCCGACAGCCAGAACAACTGGTCGGACGAGTGGGACGAGGAGGAGAAGGTCGC
>DATGPY010000121.1:0-8057 GCA_035304465.1 Acidimicrobiales bacterium
TCGGGGAAGTCGTAGCAGACCTCGTCGAGCAGCTCGACGTGCTGGCACTGGAACTTCAGGCGGGGGCCGGGGACGCCGGCGCAGACGAACACCGCGATGCCGAGCTCCACGCACTTGGCGTAGATCGGGTACATCTTCTTGTCGTTGATCGGCACCTGGGGGAACATCCCGGCCGGGAACATGGTCACGGCCCGGATGCCCAACGTCTCGTAGGCGCGGGTGATGGCCCGCACCGCCTCCATCCCCTCGTTGGCGTCGACCGAGATGGAGGGGACGAACCGGTCGGGGTGCTCTCGCACGGCGCGGGCGCCCTCCTCGCCGTTGACGCCGATCAGGCCCTTCTCGATGCCCCAGATGTCCATCTCCCGCAGCGTCACGGCGACGGGGTCGGCGTCGGGCCCGAACGCCTTGTCCGGCACGTCCTTGAACATGTACTCGGCCGGGAACTCGAACTGCTCCCTCGACTCCCGGTCCTTGGTCTGCCGCGTGATGAACGCGTACTGCTGGCGCATGTCCGCGGCCGGGAAGCCGATCATGGTGTCGATGATCCCGATGTCGAACGGCGCGCTCACGGTGCCTCCTGGCGCTCGGCGTCGGGCCCACTCTGAAACGCGGTTCTAATTGCTGTCAACCCGCCGGCGGCGGGGCCGTCGGCCGTCCTCGGCGAAGAACCGCTCCTGCGCCTCGGCGTCCGCGATCATCACCAACGACGCCCCCTCGGGCAGCGGCTGGTCGGGGGGCGGCGCGGCCTCGACCCGGTCGTCGCCGGCCGGCACGAAGCCGATGACGTTGCAGCCCAGCCGGCTGCGCAGACCCGTCTCCGCCAGCGTGCGGCCCACGAGCCAGTCGGGCACCGGCACCCGGAACACGTCGAGCCCCTCGGCCACGACGAGGCTGTCGTCGGGCCCCAGCTCGTTCCAGATCTCCGTCGCCCCCAGCGTGGCGTACGACAGCACGGCGTCCGCACCTGCCCGGTGGAGCGTCGACACGTTGCGGTCGTGGTTGGCCCGGGCGATCAGTTGGACGTCGGGCTGCAGCTTGCGCACGTACAGGGTCAGGTAGACGTTCACGTCGTCGTCGCTGGTGGTCACCAGGACGGCCGACGCCTTGCGCAGGCCCGCCTGCTCCAGCACCTCCAGCTCGGCGGCGTCGCCGATCACGTACCGGGAGCCGTCGCGCACGCGCTCGGGCAGCCGCTCGATGATCGTGTGCTCGATGCCGTTCTGGGCGAGCACGTGGCCCGCCGCCCGGCCGACGCGCCCGCCGCCGACGATGACCACCCGGGCCTCCTCGACCCGGGGCGTGCCGTAGGTGCGGTCGAAGCAGGCGAGCTGCTCGGCGTCGCCGGTCATGATGACGACCGAGCCGGGCTCGATGCGCAGGTCGGCGCGGGCCACCCGGAACTCGCCCCGCTCCCACACGCCGACGAGGTTCACCCCGCAGCGCTCCCGGACGTCGAGGTCGCCCAGGCGACGGCCGGCGAACGGCGTCATCGCCGCGCTGGCCTCGGCCACCAGCAGGTTGTCCAGCGCACCGACGACGTGGGCGCGGGTCACGCCCAGCACCCGCCGGGCCATGGCGTCGCCGAGCATGTAGCCGAGCCGCAGCACCCGGTCGGCGCCCGCCAGGGTCAGCACGTCGACCGACGGCTCCGCCGAGGCCGTGACCACGATGGGCACGGTGGCGTCGAACTCGCGCACCGTGAAGGTGATGTTGGAGTTGGTCGTGTCCGGCTGGGTCGAGGCGACGAGCGCCGCCTGCTCGACCCGGGCCGCCTGGTAGGTGCGGGGGTCGTCGAGCTGCCCGACCATCACGGCGTAGCCCCGGTCGTGCAGGGCCAGGGCCCGGGTCAGGTCCGGCACGATGACGACGTAGGGCACCTTGGCCCGCTTCGCCCGGCGGATGAGCGACTCCTCGATCTCGCTGAGGTTGGTCAGCACGATGTGACCGCTCGTGCCCTCGGGCAGCCGGCGCGGCGCCCGGGCCGCCTCGCGCTGCTCCATCCAGGGGGTGAAGACGAACTGGATGAAGGCGAACGGCAGCAGCACGAGGATGAACAGCGCGCCGCTCGCCAGCACGACCAGCGAGAAGATCCGCCCGGCGTCGGACTCGAAGGTGATGTCGCCGAAGCCGAGCGTCGACATCGTCGTGAGCGTCCAGTAGACGCCCGTCGCCCAGCTGAAGTCCCGGCCCTCGCGGGCCATGAGGACGTGGAAGACCGTGCTGAACACGACCACGAGCACGACCAGGACGGCGACCAGCCGCACCACCACCCGCAGGTTCCGGCGACGAGCGGGGCTGGAGAGGTAGCTCAGGACGAACGCGAGCGACTTCACGCGCGACCGAGGCTAGGCCCCGCGGGCCGGGACCCGCCGCTCGGCGGCCGCGGTCGCGGACCAGGGCGGTCGCCATGGGGTAGACCTGCGGTGATGAGCACCGACGTTGACGAGACCCCGCAGGCGAGCTCCGACCCCACCCCGGCCCGGGACGGGCGGATCGTGGTCGGGGTCGACGAGTCCGAGCAGGCGCAGGCGGCCCTGCGCTGGGCCCTCGAGGAGGGTGCCCTCCGCGGCGCCACGGTCGAGGTGGTGCACGTGTGGACGCCGCCGGTGTCCGCCCTGCCCTTCGGCGCCACCCTCGTGATCCCGGTCGACGAGGCGGCGATCGACGCCGCCGCCCGCGCCGAGGTCGACCGCATCGTCGACGAGGCGCTGGCTGCGGTCGACGCCGCGCCGCCCGAGGTGCTGCGCACCGTGCTGCCGGGGTCACCGGCCGCCACCCTCATCGAGGTCGCCGAGGGTGCCGACCTGCTGGTCGTCGGCTCCCACGGGCGCAGCGGGCTGTCGCGGCTGATGCTGGGGTCCGTCGCCGCCTCCTGCGTCAACCACGCACCCTGCCCGGTCGTCGTGCTGCGCCGCCCGCCCGAGGGGTGACGCGGCCGGCCGGGCGACCTCCGGCTCCCGCCGCGGCCGACCTCAACCGCCGCACCGGCCGGCAGTAGCGTCGCCCGCGTGCACGCGAGGACACGACGCAGGATCGACATGGGCGTGATGGCGGCGGGCGGAATCGGCGTCGGCCTCGTCGCCCTCGCCGGTGCCGCGACCGCAGGCGAACGCATCGAGCGCTACTGGACGGTGGCGGAGGTCGACGCCGACGGCGGCGGCCGGGTCACCGAGGTCCTCGACTACGACTTCGGGCCGGCGCCGGCCTTCCTGTCGAACAGGCACGGCATCCTCCGCTGGGTTCCCGGCGCCGTGCCGGCCTCGGTCTCGGTCAGCTCGCCCGACGCCCCGGACGACGTGCAGGTCGAGGAGCTCCTGGGCGGCGACACGGAGATCCGGATCGGCGACCCGGACCGGACGGTGTCGGGCCAGGTCCGCTACCGCATCGACTACGACCTCCCCGGGATCCGGCGGGGCGACGTGGTCGACTGGGAGACCTTCGGCCACGAGTGGGACGTCCCGATCGAGGAGGCCGAGGTCCACCTCGTGACCCCGTTCGAGCTCGAGGAGCCCGCGTGCCACGTCGGGCCCGCGGGCTCGACGGCCGAGTGCCCCGTCGAGGTCGTGGCCCCCGGCCACGTGACCGCCCGGGTCACCGACATCGACGCGAACGAGGGCGTCTCGATCGAGGGTCGGGTCGGCGCCCCGGTCGCCACCCCCGCCGTGCCGGAGCCGCCAGCCGACCGGCCGGACCGGTCGGGCACCGGCCTGCTGCCCCCGGCGGCCACCGCCGCGGCCGCGGCCGCCGTCGCCGCCGTCCCGACCACGGTCTTCGTGCGTCGGGCCGGGCGCGAGCGCGTCACCCCCGGCGGGGCGGCCGACGCCGCCTACGGCGGCGGGAGCACCGTCGGCGCCGCGGGGCAGGCGTCCGCCCCCGAGATCCGGGTCGACGCGGCCGAGCTGGCCCGGATGGCGACCATCGAGTTCGCCCCGCCCGACGGGCTGACCCCGCCGCAGGGCGGCGTCGTGCTGCGGGAGCAGGTCCGCGACGAGCACAAGGTCGCGTGGCTGATCCAGGCGGCGATCGACGGCGTCGTCGACCTCGACGACAGCACGGGGAAGACCGTCGTGCGCCGCGTCGCCGACGCCCCCGCCCCGCCGGAGCAGCAGCGCATCCTCGCCACCATGTTCGCCAAGCGCTCCGAGATCCGGCTCGGCACCTACGACAAGGACTTCGCGCGCGCCTGGCGGCAGGTCGGCGACGCCCTCACCGGGTGGCGCGACTCGAGCGGGCTGTGGGACCGGCGGGCCGACCAGCGCAAGGTCGCCGTCCTGGTGATCGGCGTCCTCGTCGGGCTCGTCGGGGCCGGCCTCGCGTTCGTCGCCGGCCGGGCGGCGGGCCTGTCGGGGGCGCCGTGGCTGGTGCTCGTCGCGCTGGCCGGCCTGATGGCGGGCGGCGGGCTGGCCGCCGCGCTCGGCTCGTGGGAGCTGCACGTCCGTACCCCCCTCGGCTCGGCGCTGTGGCTGCGCACCGAGTCGTTCCGCCGCTTCCTCGCCGAGTCCGAGGGCTACCACGCCGAGGAGGCCGCCCGGCGGGGCGTGCTGCGGGAGTACACGGCGTGGGCCGTGGCGCTCGGCGAGATCGACCGCTGGGCCCGGGCCGTGGCGGCCTCGAGCATCCCGCCCGACACGCCGGGCGTCCGCTACGTCCACATGGCCCCGGTGCTCGTCGCCTCCACGTCGTCGACCGCCACCCCGCCCTCGTCGAGCGGTGGCGGCCGCGGCGGCGGGAGCTTCGGCGGCGGCTCGGTCGGCGGCGGCGCCGGCGGCGGGGGCGGCAGCAGCTGGTAGCGCCCGGGCGCGCCGGCGCCCCCCTCGGGGCGGAGGGGGCGCCGGCTGCCCGGTGCGGGTGGGTTGGAGACACCGGGCGGTCCCGCCACCGGCCTCGCCGGACGTCGGCCGGTGGCGTGCTGGTGGCCCGGGGGCGGTCAGTCGGTGGCGATGGCCTCGAGCACGTCCAGCCGAGCCGCCCGGCGGGCGGGGCGCAGGGCGGCGATCACGCCGACCACCGCACCCAGCACGACGATCACCGCGAGCTGCCCGGACGGGACGGCGAAGGACGTGAAGCCCTCGTCGGCCATCGCCTCGACCATCGCCCAGCCGAGGAACAGGCCCAGCCCGAGGCCGCACAGCGTGCCGAACAGCGACACGGTCACCGCCTCGCCCCGGACCATGGCCCGCAGCTGGCGCCGGGTCTGGCCGACGGCCCGGAGCAGGCCGAGCTCCCGGGTCCGCTCGTGGACCGACAGCGACAGCGTGTTCGCGATGCCCATGAGGGCGATCAGGATCGCCAGGGCGAGCATGGCGTACACGACGGTCAGCAGCTGGTCGACCTGGGCACCCACCGCCTCGGCGTACTCCTCGTCGGTCTGGACGTCGGGGGCGCCGAAGCGGTCGGCCACCGCCTGGACGGCCGCCTCGCCCTCGGCCTCGGCGACGCCGTCGGCCAGGCGGACCATGACGGTGAGGTCCGCCGGCTGGGGGGCGTGGTCGAGGTACAGGCGGCGGGGCAGCAGCAACCCGCCGAGCAGGTCGTCGTTGCCGTAGACCGCCCGCACCTCCACCCGGTGGGCCGACCCGTCGGCGAGCTCGACCTGCAGCACGTCGCCCAGGGCGAGGCCGTTGTCCTCGGCGTAGCGCTCCGACACGGCCAACCCGTCGTCGCCCACCGCGTCCAGCGAGCCCCCGGTCACCTCGAGGTCGAACAGCCGGGTGAGGGACGCGATGTCGGCCGCCGCGGCGACGTCGTCCTCGCCGTCGAGGCGCACGGGGGCGTTGGCCGCGGCGGCCACGGTGTCGACCTCGGGCAGCTCGGCGATGGCGTCGGCCATCTCGACCGGCAGCCCGCCGACGCCCCAGCCGTCGGTGGCGACGACGAGGTCGCCGGCGAACTGCGCGTCGACGGTCTCCTCCACCGACTGCTTCACCGAGGCGGCCACCACGGTGAACAGCGACACCACGGCGACGCCGATCATCAGCGCGGCGGCCGTCCCCGTGGTGCGCTGCGGGTTGCGCATGGCGTTGCGCCGGGCCAGCACGCCGCTCAGGCTGCGGGCCGCCAGCGGCGCGCCGAGCACACCGGCCGCCGGGCGGGCCAGCACCGGGCCGAGCATCACGACGCCGACGAGCGTGACGAGGGCCCCCATGCCGGCCAGGCCGACGTCCCGCCCGGAGGCACCGGCGACGACGAGCACCGCGCCGGCGGCCCCGGCGAGCGCCCCGCCGGCAGCCCGCACCCGCGAGGTGGCCGACCGGTCGACCGCCACGTCCCGCAGGGCGGCCAGGGGGGCGACCCGCGACGCCCGCACGGCCGGCGCGACGCTGGCCAACAGGGTGACGAGCACGCCCACCGCGGCGGCCGTGACGATCGTGCCGGTGCCGATCACCAGCGGCGTGCCGGGCACCGCCATGTTCATGCCCTCCATGACCGAGAGCAGGCCGGCGGCCAGCCCGATGCCGAGGGCGATGCCACCCGCGGAGGCGACCAGACCGACGACCAGTGCCTCGAGCGCCACCGAGCGCAGCACCTGGCCGCGGGACGCCCCGACGGCCCGCAGCAGGGCGGACTCCCGGGTGCGTTGGGTGACGAGGATCGAGAAGGTGTTGTAGATGCTGAACGTCGCCACGACGAGGGCGATGCCGGCGAAGACCAGCATGAAGATCCGGAGGAAGCCCAGGAAGTCCTCCTGGAGGGCGGTCTCCTCCTCCTCGGTCAGCTCGGCGCCGGTCAGGGTCTCGACGCCATCGGGGAGCACGGCGTCGATGCGCCGGGCGAGCTCGTCCTGGCTGACGCCGTCCTCGGCGCTGGCGACGATGCGCGTCACCTGGCCGGGCTGGCGCAGGACGACCTCCTCGGCGAACTCGTCGGTGAACGCCGCCCAGGTGATCGGGCCCTGGCTGTCGGCCTCGCCGAAGGTGGCCAGGCCGACGATCGTGACCTCGATCGGCTCCGGCGTGCGGACGATCGTGGTGTCCCCGACCGCCAGGTCGCCGGCCTTCGCCGCCGCCTTGTCGATGACCACCTCGCCGGGCGCCTCCGGCGCGCGGCCCTCGGCCAGGTCGTAGGGGTTCAGGTCGTCGTCGGCGATCCAGTTGCCGGCGTAGGTCGGGGGCCCGTTGCCACCGACCGGGTCGCCGTCGGCGCCCACGATCCGGCCGTGGCCGATGATGCTGGCGGCGGCGGACTCGACGCCGTCGACCGCCGCGACCTCCTCGACCAGCGCCCGGTCGATCGTGCCCCGCTCGGCGAAGTCGCCCGCACCGACCTCGACGCTCGAGCGGACCACCACGTCGGTGCCCGAGTTCGCCTCGGTGAACATCCGGCTGAAGCCCTCGGTCATCGTGTCGCCGAGGACGAGCATGCCGGCCAGGAAGGCCACGCCCAGCAGCACGGCCGAGCAGGTGGCCAGCAGGCGGCGCTTGTGCGCCGCCAGGGACTTGACGGTCGTGCGCAACATCGGTCAGCTCCCGAAGCGCTTCATCCGCTCGAGCACGCGCTCGGCGGTCGGTTCGGACATGTGGTCGACGATGCGGCCGTCGGCCAGGAACACGACGGCGTCCGCGTGGGCGGCCGCACCGGGCTCGCGGGTGACCATGACTATGGTCTGGCCCCACTCGTCGACCGCCCGGCGCATGAGCCCGAGCACCTCGGCCCCGCTGCGGGAGTCGAGGTTGCCGGTGGGCTCGTCGGCGAAGATCACCTCGGGCCGGCTGGCCAGCGCCCGAGCCACCGCCACCCGCTGCTGCTGGCCGCCGGACAGCTCGGTCGGGCGGTGCTTCAGCCGGGGGCGCAGGCCGACGGTGTCGATCACGTGGTCGAGCCACTCGCGGTCCGGCTTGCGGCCGGCCAGGTCGAGCGGGAGGGTGATGTTCTCCGCGGCGGACAGGGTCGGCAGCAGGTTGAAGGCCTGGAACACGAAGCCGATGCGGTCGCGCCGCAGCCGGGTCAGCTCCCGCTCGGACAGCGAGGCCAGGTCGACGTCGCCCAGCCACACCCGGCCGCTGGTCACGGTGTCCAGGCCGGCCAACAGGTGCATGAGGGTCGACTTGCCCGAG
>DATGPY010000122.1:0-2149 GCA_035304465.1 Acidimicrobiales bacterium
CGGTGTGCCCCACGGGTTGCAGCACACGGCGGTCACCAGCAGGGCGTCGTCGACCCGCAGCGACGCCTCGGCGAGCAGCCGGCGCAGCATCCGCCCCTGCGGACCGGAGAACGGTGTGCGACGCCGGTGGTCGGTCTGGTCGGGCGCGTCACCGAGCACGATGAAGGCCGGGTGGAACGGCCCGTGGAACGGCACCGGGTACGGCCGGGCGTTGTCCCGCAGCGGGCACTGGACGCAGGAGAGGATCAGGTCCCGGGTCTCACGCCGACGGCGGGCGAGCTCGACGATCGCGCGGGTCACGCCACAGCCTCCTGTCCGACGTTGGACACAACCTGCGCCAGGACGGCGGCGGCCAGCAACGGCGGCACAGCGTTGCCGACCTGACGGAACTTCGAGGTCTTCGAGCCGACGAAGGGGTAGTCGGCCGGGAACGACTGCAGGATGGCGGCCTGCTCGATCGTGAGACGGATCTTGGTTTCGGAGCGGCCGACCATGCGGGAGTTGTCGCGACCGTCGTTGGCGATGTGGCCGCCGGGCGGGAACACCCGGGGGTCTCCGGCGATGGTGGTGGCCGGGCGGACGAACCACCAGGCGTTGGCCTGGTGCGTCACGCTGGGGGAGGGGGCGTCGAGGCCGATCGTCTGCGCGTCTGCCCGGGTGCCGCCCTTCTCCCAGTCGCGGCCGGTGTTGGGCGCCCAGTCACCTTCCGATTCGCCAAGCCGGTGGCTGGCGCCGTACACCTTGCGCTCCTCGAGCTGCACGATCCACGAGCGGGCCTTCTCGGTGAGGTTGAACGCCGGACGGTCGACGTGGCGCAGGTCACGTCCCCGGTAGCCGTCCGGGGTGGTGTCGGCCCGGCCGTCGGCGCGGCGCGGGAACCCGACGGCCCCCTCGACGAGCCCCAGGGCCTCGGCCATCGACACCCACTTCTTCACACCCGGGTCCAGCCGCCCCGGCTCCCGGCTGTAGTACCGGGAGTGGGTCGGCGGCGGCGGACCGACCGGTCGCTCCCGGGAGGCGAGCAGGAACGCCCGCACCCGGGTCTGCGGCACCCCGTACTGCTCGGCGCGCAACGTCCCGCACCACACGTGGTAGCCCCAGCGGCGCAGCACCTCGGCGTACGCCTCCCACAGCTCGAGCGCCGGGGGCACCTGCTCGAGCGCGACCCAGCGGGGCCGGATCACCTCGACCCAGCGGCCGATCTCGAGCGGCAACCAGATCGTCTGGTCGAGCTGCCGAAGCGCCCGAAGCTCCCACTGCTCGGCGCGGATGGCGGCCACGAGCGCCGGGAGCCACCGGCGGCCCTTGCGCTTGCCGGCGTTGGAGAACGCCGTGCAGGGCGGTGACGCGATGAGCCCCTCGGCGCGCCGGAACGTGGCCGGGTCGAGCGCCGAGACGTCGGCCCGAAGCGTGAGGTGACCGGCGGCCCGGCGGGTGGCGACCGCGTCCGGGTCGGTCTCGATGCCGATGGCACGCCGCCCGGTGAGGCGACGCAGCCCCTCCGACCACCCGCCGGGCCCGGCGAACAGGTCGAGGATCACGGCTCAGCCGCCCACTTGCCCATCGTTCGGCTCCCTGAACGTCTCGACGATCCGGCGGGCCGTGCGGGGACCGATCCCGTGGACGCGCAGCAGGTCCTCCTCGGTGACCCGCAGCCCGAAGGGCATGCCGATCGTGTCGAGGATGCGCTCGGCGAGCTCGGGGCCGACCCCGTCGATGCCCTGGATGAGATGCAACTGGTAGGCCCGGGAGCTCACCCGCCCCCAACGGTCACGCTTCGCCCCCGGCCGGGTCCGCAGCGCCCGGTGCTCCGGCTTGCGGGTCCAGGCGTGCAGGTCTCGCAGGAACGTGACCGTGTCGTCGACGTTGTCGGTGCTGAACACCCACACGCCCTCGGCGGCGAGCGAGCACAGGTACCGCCGGTGCGCGGTCTTCGTCCACGCCTGACCCCACGAGGTGACGAGCTGGCCCTCGGTGGTCCAGGTGGCTCGGCCCTCGAGCACGAGCACCCGGATGTCGAGGCCCCGCATCTGCGCGACCTCTTTGGCCAGCCGGCCGTCGACGACCGAGGCGAGGAAGTCGCCGGGGAACTCCTTGCGCTGCACGCCGACGAGCCCGCTGGTGGCCGAACCCCACAGGACATCGACCC
>DATGPY010000123.1:0-2835 GCA_035304465.1 Acidimicrobiales bacterium
TCGGAGGCCCACACCGGGGCCCTGGCCGAGCGCCTCGGCCTCTCCCCCGGGACGGTCACCACCCTGGTGAAGCGGCTGGCCGATCGGGGCCTCGTCGACCACCGCCCCTACCAGGGCGTCACCTTCACCGAGGCGGGCCGCCGGGCGGCCATCGACGCCATCCGCCGGCACCGCATCGTCGAGCGGTTCCTCGCCGACATGCTCGGCTACGCGTGGAACGAGGCCGACGAGCTCGCCGTCGCCTTCGAGCACGAGCTGCCCGACGAGGTCACCCGCCGGCTCTACGTGGCGCTCCACCGGCCGGCGACGTGCCCCCACGGGTTCCCGATCCCCCAGCCCGAGGACGACGAGCTGCCCGACACCCCCGAGCTCTACGACCTGGAGCCGGGCGACGTCGCGGTGGTGGCGGTGTCGGGGTCGACCGACGCCGAGATCCTGTCGTTCCTCGGCACCCTCGGCGTCGTCCCCGGCGTCGAGGTCACGGTGCTGGAGAAGCACCCCTTCGACGGACCCCTGGTCGTCGAGATCGACGGCAAGACCCGCACGATCGGCGAGCGGGTCGCCCGCCAGGTCTACGTCACCCGGACGATCCGGCGGTCCGCCGCCCGCCGCGAGGACAACGGCGACCGCCGGGCCCCAACGCCCGAACCTGCTGACTGATCAACCACACAGGGGGAAAGCACGACATGGTGCAGTTGTTCGCCGCCGAAGGCGGCTACCAGGAGTTCACCCTCAGAGGGGGTGAATGGTTCGTCCTGATCGGCTCCGCGCTGACCGCCGTGCTCGCCTTGGCGGTGGGCTTCTTCCTCATGCGGGGCGTGCTCGCCTCCGACCAGGGCACCCCGAAGATGGTCGAGATCGCCAAGGCCATCCAGGAGGGCGCCCTCGCCTACCTGCGCCGGCAGTTCCGCACCATCGGCTTCATCGTCGTGCCGCTGGCGGTCATCGTCTTCGTCACCTCGGTGGCCGTGAACAAGCCGGACGGCACCGAGGCGCTGAGCTTCGCCGAGTCCGGCCTGTTCCGCACGCTGGCCTTCATCGCCGGCTGCCTGATGTCGGGCCTCACCGGCTTCATCGGCATGGGCCTGGCCGTGCGGGGCAACGTGCGCACCGCGGCCGCCGCCCGCAGCGGCGAGATGGCCCCGGCGCTGCAGGTCGCCTTCCGCACCGGCGGCGTGGCCGGCATGTTCTGCGTCGGCCTCGGCCTGATCGGCGCCTCGCTGATCATGATCGTCTTCCAGAACACGAGCTCGGCGATCCTCGTCGGGTTCGGGTTCGGCGGCTCGCTGCTCGCCCTGTTCCTCCGGGTCGGCGGCGGCATCTTCACCAAGGCGGCCGACGTCGGCGCCGACCTCGTCGGCAAGGTCGAGGCCGGCATCCCCGAGGACGACCCCCGCAACCCGGCCACCATCGCCGACAACGTGGGCGACAACGTCGGCGACTGCGCCGGCATGGCCTCGGACCTGTTCGAGTCGTACGAGGTCACGCTCGTCGCCTCGATCATCCTCGGCGTCCCCGCCTTCCAGCGCATCTTCCCCGACGAGCCCGGCCTGTGGGCCGCCGGCGCCCTGTTCCCGCTGGCCGCCCGCGCCGTCGGCGTCCTCGCCTCGATCGTCGGGGTGTTCATGGTCCGGGCCCGCTCGACGGACAAGACGGCCATGGCGCCGATCAACCGTGGCTTCCTCACCGCCGGGCTCCTCACCGTGGTCGGCACGCTGATCACGGCGCTGCTCTACATCGGCAACCCCGAGGGCCGGGTGGGCAACGTCGGCTGGCGCATGTTCGGCGCCGTCGTCATCGGCCTGGTCCTGGCCCAGGTGGCCAGCCGCATCACCGAGTACTTCACCTCGACCGAGACCTCGCCCGTCCGCGAGATCGCCACGGCCTCCGAGACCGGCCCGGCCACCAACGTGCTGTCCGGCACCGCCGCCGGCCTCGAGTCGTCGGTGTGGGCGATCGTGGCCATCGCCGTCGCCATCGGCGTGGCGATCGGCCTGGGCGGCGGCGACACGCAGTTCTCGCTCTACCTCGTCGCCCTCACCGGCATGGGCATGCTGGCCACCACCGGCGTGGTCGTGTCGGAGGACACCTTCGGCCCCGTCGCCGACAACGCGGCCGGCATCGCCGAGATGACCGGCGAGTTCCACGGCGAGCCGGAGAAGGTCATGGTCGGCCTCGACGCGGTCGGCAACACGACCAAGGCCGTCACCAAGGGCTTCGCCATCGGCTCGGCGGTGATCGCCGCCGTCGCGCTCTTCGCCAGCTTCATCGAGATCTCGGCCACCGAGGTGCTGCCGACCGAGGAGTTCGAGCTCCTGCAGGACACCGCCGGCGGCATCTTCAGCGCCATCCCGATCAACGTGGCCGACCCGAAGGTGTTCATCGGCCTGCTGATCGGCGGCGCCGTGCCGTTCCTGTTCTCGTCGCTGGCCATCCGGGCCGTGGGCCGCACCGCGGGCGTCGTGGTGCAGGAGGTCCGCAGCCAGTTCGCCGACGGCAAGATCATGGCCGGCGAGCGGCGGCCGGACTACGCGCCCGTCATCGACATCTGCACCCGGGCGTCCCTGCGGGAGCTGACCACGCCCGCCCTGCTGGCCGTGCTGACGCCGGTCATCATCGGCTTCGGCGTCGGCTACACGGCCCTGGGCGCCTTCCTGGCGGCGGTCATCCTCGTCGGCCAGCTCATGGCCAACTACCTGTCCAACGCCGGCGGCGCGTGGGACAACGCGAAGAAGTTCATCGAGGACGGCCACCACGGCGGCAAGGGCTCCGAGGCCCACGTCGCCGCCGTCATCGGCGACACGGTCGGCGACCCGTTCAAGGACACCGCCGGCC
>DATGPY010000124.1:0-2887 GCA_035304465.1 Acidimicrobiales bacterium
CCCGCCGTCGGCGGCCGCCGCGCCGGCGCTCGCGGCGACCGGCTCGTCCCAGCGCGGCTCGCCGAAGAAGACCATGAACACCTGGCGACTCATGTAGTAGGCCGTCAGCAGGGCGGTCACCAGGCCGATCGCCCACAGCGCCCGGCCCTGCGCGCCCCCGCTCCCCCAGGCGTAGAGCAGGATCTCGTCCTTCGAGAAGAAGCCCGAGAACGGCGGCACGCCGGCGATGGCCAGCCAGCCGACGATGAAGGTCGCCGCCGTGATCGGCATGACCTTGCGGAGCCCGCCCATGCGCCGCATGTCCTGCTCGTCGCCCATCCCGTGGATCACCGAGCCCGAGCCGAGGAACAGCAGCGCCTTGAAGAAGGCGTGGGTGATCATGTGGAAGACCGCGGCGACGTAGGCCCCGACGCCGACGGCCAGGAACATGTAGCCGAGCTGGCTGATCGTCGAGTAGGCGAGGACCTTCTTGATGTCGTTCTGGGCCACCGCGATGGTGGCGGCGACGAGGGCGGTCAGCACGCCGACCCACGCGATGACGTCCGGGGCCCAGTCGTAGCCGGCGGCCAGGATCGGGTTGACCCGGGTCATCAGGAACACGCCGCCGGTGACCATCGTGGCCGCGTGGATGAGGGCGGACACCGGCGTCGGACCGGCCATGGCGTCGGGCAGCCAGATGTACAGCGGGATCTGGGCCGACTTGCCGGTGGCGCCCAGGAACAGCAGCAGGGCGACGGCGGTGGCGGTCACGCCGGCCAGATCCCCGGCGCGGGCGGCGAGCTCGCCGTAGTCGACGGTGCCCAGCGTCGCGAAGGCGAGGAAGATGGCGACGAGGAAGCCCCAGTCACCCACCCGGTTGGTGACGAACGCCTTCTTGCCGGCCGACGCGTTGGCCTCGTCGGTGAACCAGAACGAGATGAGCAGGTACGAGCAGAGGCCGACGCCCTCCCAGCCGACGAAGGTGACGAGGAGGTTGCTGCCCAGGACGAGCAGCAGCATCGAGAAGACGAACAGGTTGAGGTAGACGAAGAACTTGGGGAAGTCGGCGTCCCCGTGCATGTAGCCGATCGAGTACAGGTGGATCAGCGTGCCGACGCCGGTGATGAACAGCGCCATGGCGATCGACAGCGGGTCGGCCAGGAAGCCGAGGTCCACCTGGAGGTCGCCGACCGGCATCCACTCGAACAGGGTGGTGACCGACGACCGGGCCTCCTCGTCCTCGCCGAGCAGCCCGGCGTAGACGACGAGCGTGGCGACGAAGCTGCCGCCGCAGGCCGCGGTCGCCAGCCAGCCGGCCCCGGGCTCGCCGAGGCGCCGGCCGGCCACCAGGAGCACGAGGAACCCGGCGAGGGGCAGCGCGGGGATCAACCAGACGAGATCAGTCACGGGTGCCTCTCAGCCCTCGAGCAGCGCCACGTCGTCGGCCGTGGCGTGCGGTCGCTTCCGGAGCAGGGCGACGATGATGGCCAGGCCCACCACGACCTCGGCCGCGGCGACGACCAGCACGAACACGACGATCGACTGGCCGCCGGTGTCCTGGAGCATCCGCGAGAAGGTCACGAAGGTGAGCGTCACCGCGTTGAGCATCAGCTCGACGCACATGAACATGACGAGCGGGTTCCGCCGGACCATCAGGCCGAACGCACCGATCGAGAAGATCAGCGCGCCCAGCACCAGGTACCAGGCGGGGGTGACCTCGAGCGCGGCGATCATCGGGTGACCTCCTCGGCGGTCGCCTCGCCGGACGCCCCGGCCTCGGCGCCCTCGGCCTCCTCGGTGCGCTCGCCGTCGGCGGCCGCCCCGTCACCGCCGGCCCGGGCCTCGGCGGCGGCCATGCGACGGGCGAGCTGCGCCTCGCGCTCGGCCTGGCCGGGGTCGACGATCTCCTCGCCCCGGGGCCGGCGGGCCAGCGTGATGGCGCCGACCACGGCGATGACCAGCAGGACCGAGGTGATCTCGAAGGCGAACAGGTAGTCGGTGAACAGCGACTCGCCGAGGCGTTCGATGTCGGTCAGCGAGACGTCGAGCTCGCCGACCGGCCCGGTCACCTCGAAGCCGGTCGAGGCGAGCGCCCCGACGGTCAGCGCCAGCACGCCGAGCGACACGACGGCGGCGGCGATGCGCTGGCCGACCAGCGGCTCGACGTCCAGGTTCTCGACCCGGTCGACGCCGAGCAGCATCAGCACGAACAGGATGAGCACGACGATGGCGCCGGCGTACACGATGACCTGCACGGCGGCCAGGAAGTGCGCCTCCTGGGCCACGAACAGGACGGCGATGCCGAACAGCGTGGCGACCAGCGACAGCGCCGCGTGCACCGGGTTCTCGCTGAAGACGACGCCCAGCGCCCCGGCCAGGCACACCGCGCCGGCGACGGCGAAGACGACCAGCTCGACCATCAGGCGCTCCCCCCGGCGTCGCGGTGGCCCTCGCTGCCCGGCGGCGGGTCGTCGACCGCCCGCCCGCCCGGTTCTCGGGGGTGGGCGAAGGTGATGTCGGCCTCGCTGGTGTCGACCTCGCCCTCCTCGGCCGTCTGCCCCCGCTCGGGCGGCTTGACCCCGAAGCCGAGCTCGCCCGACCAGGCGACACGGCCCACGTGGTCGGCGTCGCCCGACGGTGCCGTCGCCCGCATCCACGCCGAGGTCATCGGCGCGACCCGGTCGATGTCCGACCAGTCCTCCCACGGGAGCTGGCGGGGCTTGCCGTCGTCGCCGACCACGAGCTCGGCCTTGGTGTAGATGGCGTCCTCGCGGTTGGTGAAGCTGAACTCGAACAGCTTCGACTCGGTGATGGCCTCGGTGGGGCAGGCCTCCACGCACATGTCGCAGTGGATGCAGCGGAGGTAGTTGATCTCGTAGATGTAGCCGTAGCGCTCGCCCGGCGAGAC
>DATGPY010000125.1:0-7431 GCA_035304465.1 Acidimicrobiales bacterium
CGCTGGCCCTGCGGGCCCTCATCTCCTTGGGGAGCACCGGGGGGCTGCTCGGCAACCTCGGCTTCGTCTTCCTCGGCGGCAACATCATCAATGCCATCTTCGAGTACGCCCTCATCGCCCTGCTGCTGCACCCGCAGTCCCGGGAGCACCAGAAGATCTGGTTCGACTGAGGCGGTCGCTGTCCGGCAACCGCTGGCGGTCGCCTCGACGGCGCGCCGGCGCTCGACAACAATGCGGCCATGGCAACCAAGGCTGAAGGCATCGACGGACTCAAGGCGCTGGTGGGCCAGCACCTCGGCTACTCCGACTGGATGGAGATCACCCAGGAGCGGGTGAACCAGTTCGCGGACGCCACCGGCGACCACCAGTGGATCCACGTCGACCCCGAGCGGGCCGAGGCGGAGTCGCCCTTCGGCGGCCCGATCGCCCACGGCTACCTGACGCTGTCGCTCGGGCCCCGCCTCGTCCCCCAGGTCCTGCGCGTCGAGGGCATCAAGATGGGGGTCAACTACGGGTGCGACAAGGTGCGCTTCCCGTCCCCCGTCCCGGTCGGCTCCCGCCTGCGGGTCGGCGTCGAGGTGCTGGAGGTCACCGACGTGCCCGGGGGCGTGCAGGCGAAGGTCCGCTTCACCTTCGAGTGCGAGGGCGCCGAGAAGCCGGCCTGCGTCGCCGAGAACCTGCTGCGCTACTACGAGTGAGCGCCGTCAGGCGCTGAGCCGGCGCCGCACCGCCGCCCAGCCGGGCAGGGCTCGCACCGCGGCCAGGTCGGGCTCGCCGTCGAGCACGCCGGGGGCGCGGAACCCCGCGTCCACCGCGGCCTCGACCCAGCGCAGCGCCTCGTCCGGCGAGCCGGCCCGGGCCCAGGAGCAGGCGATCTCGAAGGCCGTCTGCGCGGGGCTGCGGGGACCGGCCGCGAACACCTGCTCGCCCACCTCGGCGGCGGCGGTGAACTGCTCGGCGTAGTGCAGGTGGGTCTGCAGGCTGCCGGCCGCCTCGATCCCCGCCTCGCCCTCGCCGACGAGGCGGGCGGCCAGGGCGACGGCCCGGCCCCGGGAGGCCAGCAGCGTGGCCGGCACGAGGTTGGGCGGACCGTCCGGCTCCGCCCGGTACGCGGCGACGAAGAGGTCGTCGGCCATCTCGACCGGACCGGTGAGCAGGGCGATGCAGGCCCGCAGGAAGGGGTTGACGCCGTCGCCCGCCTGGCGCAGCACCGAGGCGGCCCGCTCGCCGTCCTCGGCTCGCAGGGCGTTCCAGGCCCGGGTCTCCAGCTCGGCCGTCGGCGGCCGGCGCACCGGCTCGAGGCCGGCGCCGCCCTCCGGTCGGACGACCTGCAGGTCGGGTCCGCCGCGCCGGCGCCCCCGCCGGGCCCGCCCGGCCCGGCGGGCAGGGGCCTCCGGCGCCTCGACGTCGAAGGCGCCGGTGCTCTGCCCGGCCCGCAGGTCCTGGTAGTTCATGAACGCGAACAGGCCGAAGAAGAGCAGGCCGATCAGCCCGAAGCGGCCCGACCGGAAGGTGATGAACGCGGCGACGACGGCGGCGCCGATCGAGAGCTTGCACGCCGTCTCGAACCCGAAGAGCGTCTCGGCGACGTGCCCCCCGTCGAGCGGGCGGATCGGCAGCAGGTTGAACACCGCCCACCAGATGCTGACGAACTGCGTGTAGTAGACGATCGGCACCCAGCTGAAGCCCTCGGCCCCATCCAGCAGCACCCAGCGGAGGGCGGCCTCGTCGTACCAGGAGCTGCGGTAGAGCAGGTAGGCGGGCAGGCCGACCAGCAGCAGCTGGGCGAACGCGCCCGAGAGGCTGACCAGGACGGCCCTGCCCTTGCTCAGCACCCGGCGGCCGCCGCCGGCGGGCACGGTGAAGCCGCCGAAGCCGTGCAGCACGATCGCCGCCCGCTGGCCGAGCGCCCGGTAGGTGACGGCGTGGCCGAGCTCGTGCACGAGCACCGAGACGAAGACGATGACCACCCAGGCGAACACCATCCACAGCGGCTCGAGCCGGATGCCGAACAGCGCCGCGACCACGACGAAGAACGGCTCGACCCGCACGGGGATGCCGAAGATGCGGAAGTGCGCCCGGGTCACGGCTGGCAGCGTACGCGGTCGGCGCGCCCTCCGGTCAGCCCGGGGCGCCCGCCCGGAGTTCCGCCGCCGTGGGGCCCGCCCGTACCATGCCCGCCGATGACCGGACCCACGATGCCGGACTCGCTGCCCGAGGGCGACGAGAAGGTGGTGGCGGTGCGGCGGATGTTCGACGCCATCGCCCCCCGCTACGACCTCGTCAACCGGATCATGACGTTCCGGCTCGACGTCCGGTGGCGACGGGTCGCCGTGCGCTCGCTGGCGCTCCGCCGGGGGTCTGTGGTGCTCGACCTGGCCTGCGGCACGGGCGACCTGTGCCGCGAGCTGGACGCGGCCGGTCTCGTGCCGATCGGGGTCGACCTGTCCTTCGGCATGCTGGTGGCGGCCCGCACGACCGCGCCGCTCGTGCAGGGTGACGTCCTGCGGCTGCCGGTCCGCGACCGCAGCGTCGACGGCGCCACCTGCGGCTTCGCCCTGCGCAACCTGGCCGAGCTGCCGCCGTTCCTGCGCGAGCTGGCCCGGGTGCTGCGACCCGGCGGCCGGATCGCCCTGCTGGAGGTGGCCACGCCCTCGAACCGGCTGCTGCGGTGGGGCCACGGCGTCTACTTCGGCAAGGTCGTGCCGGTCATCGGCGGGCTCATCTCCGACGCCTCCGCCTACCGCTACCTGCCCCGGTCGGTCGCCTACCTGCCGCCGCCCGACGAGCTGCGGGGGATGGTCGCGTCGGCCGGGTTCACCAACGTCGACCGGCGGCTGCTGTCGGGCGGCATCGCCCAGCTGATCACGGCCACGAGGCGGTCCGCGTGACGCTGCGGGCCCGGACACGCCGGCTCGACGCGGACGTCGACCTGCTCGCGTTCGCCGGCGACGACGGCCACGTGTTCGAGAAGGCCGGGGCGGGGCTGGCCGGCCGGGGCCGCGCCCTCGTCGTCCCCTGGCCGGCGGGCGACCCCGCCGCCGCGGCCCGAGAGGCCGCCGCGGCGCTCGCCGCCATCGAGGTCGACGACGAGGTCGGCGTGCCGGGCACGGGGCCGGTGGCGTTCGGCGCGCTGCCCTTCGCCCCCGGCCGGGCGGGGACCCTCGTCGTGCCGGCGGTCGTGGCCGGCAAGGCGGCCGACGGCACCCGGTGGATCACCGTCGTCGAGGGCGGCGACGGCGGGCCCCTCCCCGACCCCGACGCCCCGACCGCCGGCGACCTCGTCGGCCCCCGGCGCCGGCACCGCCAGCCGCGGCGCTACACGGTCGAGACGCGGCACGCCCCCGAGCGGTGGTGCGAGCTCGTGGCGGCGGCCACCGCCGCCATCCGGTCGGGCGAGATGGAGAAGGTCGTGCTCGCCCGGCGCGTCGACGTCACCACCGACGTGCCGCTCGACCGCTGGGCCGTCCTCGAGCGCCTGCGCACCACCTTCCCCGGCTGCCACATCGTCGGCGTCGGCGGCTTCGTCGCCGCCAGCCCCGAGCTGCTCGTCGCGGTGTCCGGCGACATCGTGCGGGCCCACCCGATGGCCGGCACCGCCCCCCGGGGCGGCGACCCGGCCAGCGACCAGCGGCTGGCGGCGTCGCTGCTGGCGTCGGCCACCTACCGCCACGAGCACCAGCTGACCATCGACATGGTCCACGACACGCTGCTCAACTGGTGCTCCTACGTCGACTACGAGGCCGAGCCGTCGGTCGTCGCGGTGGCCAACCTGCAGCACCTCGCGACGCGGGTCGAGGGGCGGCTGTCCCAACCGGCCCCGTCGGTCCTCGAGCTGGTGGCCGCCCTCCACCCCACCCCGGCCGTGGCCGGCCGCCCCCGCGACCGGGCGGTCGAGTGGATCGCCGCCCACGAGGGCTTCGACCGCGGCCCGTACGCCGGCGCCTCGGGCTGGGTCGACGGGGCGGGGAACGGCGCCTGGGCGGTGTCGGTGCGCTGCGCCGAGATCGAGGGGGCCACGGCCCGGGTCTACGCCGGCAACGGGATCGTCGCCGACAGCGACCCCGAGACCGAGCTGCGCGAGACCCGGGTCAAGCTGCAGGCGATGATGAACGCGCTCGTGCGGCCCTGACCGGTCGGCGCGCCACCGCGCACGGCGCGGCCGGCCTCACCCGCCGGCGAGGGCGGCGTCGACGGCGGCGGCCACCGCCCCGTCGAGCCGCTCGTGCTCGGCCACGTTGGCCCGCCGGTCACCGGGGACGACCAGCACCGACACGCCGCCGTCGCCGAGCGCGCCGGCGATCGCCGCGGCCAGGTCCTCGCCCGCGCCCACCCGCCGGGCCGGGACGCCGTGGGCCGCCGCCAGCGCGACGAGGTCGAGGCCGTGGGGCGTGCCGAACAGCGCGTCGAACCGCTCGGGGTCGACCAGCCGGGCCTGGGGCAGGAACGAGAAGATGCCGCCGCCGTCGTTGTCGACGACGACGACGCAGAGGGTGGCGGGCCGGTCGGGGGCGCCGAGCAGCGCGCCCCCGTCGTGGAGGAAGGCGAGGTCGCCGGCCAGCAGGACGGTCGGGTCGCCGGAGCCGGCGGCGACGCCGAGCGCCGTGGACACGACGCCGTCGATGCCGTTGGCGCCCCGGTTGGCGTGCACCGCGAGCGGCCGCTCGGGAGGTGGTGCGTAGCGCTCGACGTCGCGGATCGGCATCGACGAGGACACGACGAGCCGGCCGCCGGGCGGGACGGCCCGCACGACGGCCCGGGCCACGGCGGGTTCGCTGGCCGGCGCCCCGGTCGGTCCGTCGACGCGGGCGCCGTCCAGCGCGCCGGCGGCGGCCGCCGCCACCGCCTGCCAGCGGGCCAGCCACCCCCCGCCGTCGACGGGCCCGCCACCGCGCTTCGCCGCGGCGGCGAGCGTGGCGACCAGCGCCGCCGGTGCGCCCGGCACGACGACCGCCGCGGTGCCCGCGGGGTCGGACCAGCCGGGCGCGCCGGCCACCACCTCGGCGGCGCCGCTCGCGGCCAGCCACTCGTTGACGACCCGCGACGAGCCCGGCGGGCCCAGGCGCACGACGACCTCGGGGCGCAGCGCCTCGGCGGCCCGTGCCGAGCGGAGCACGGCGTCGAGGTGCGCCACCGCGGTCGGCGCGGCGAGCCAGGCCGGGGACCGGGGCTCGGCCACGACCGGCCAGCCCAGCGCCTCGGCGGCGGCGTGCACCGCGGCGCCGTCGACGTCCGCCCGGCCGGCGACGATCAGGCCCCGGCGGCCGGCCAGCTCGCCGGCCAGCGCCGCCAGGTCGCCCTCGTCGACCGGCGCGGCCGCCGGTGGGGCGGCGACCGCACGGGCCCACGGTCCGCGGTCACGGGCCGGCGGCAGCGGGCCGGGGGTGCCCACGAGAGGCTCCCGGAACGGCAGGTTGAGGTGCACGGGGCCGGGCGGGTCGCCGGTGGCGGCCGCGACCGCCCGGGCGGCCAGCGGGCGCCACCGGCCGGCACCGCCCGGTTCGGGGACACCGGGGTCGGCGTACCAGCGCACCGACCGTCCGTAGAGGTGCACCTGGTCGATCGCCTGGGGGGCGCCGACGTCGCGCAGCTCGGGCGGGCGGTCGGCGGTGCAGGCGAGCAGCGGCACCGCGGCGAGGTCGGCCTCGACGACGGCGGGGTGCAGCTCGGCCGCCGCGGTGCCGCTGGTGGTGAGGACGACCGCCGGCCGCCGCGTCGCCAGGCCGAGGCCGAGGGCGTAGAACGCGCCCGAGCGCTCGTCGAGGTGGACGTGCAGCCGGACCGCCGGCTCGGCGGCCAGCGCCAGCGCGAGCGGCGTCGAGCGCGAGCCCGGGCAGACGACGGCGTCGGTGACGCCGGCCCGCACCCACTCGTCGACGAGCGTGGCGGCGAAGGTGGCCTGGACGTCGGCCGGGGCGGGGTCGGTGGGCGGCGTCGGCATGCAGCGACAAGAATCGCCCGCCGTGAGGCTCCACGGCGAACGCGCGGGGTCCGGCCCCCGCCTCGTGCTGCTGCACGGGTTCGGGCAGACCGCCAACTGCTGGGGGCCGCTGGCCGCGGACCTGGCCGCCGACCACGAGGTCGTGCGCCTCGACGCGCCCGGCCACGGCGGCTCCGCCGAGGTGGCCGCCGACCTGCCCACGACGGGGCGCCTGGTCGCCGAGGCCGGCGGGCCGGCCGTCCAGGTCGGCTACTCGATGGGCGCCCGCATGGCGCTGCACGTGGCCACCGAGGCGCCCGAGGTCGTGCGGGGGCTCGTGCTGATCGGCGGCACGCCGGGCATCGAGGACGACGCCGAGCGGGCCGAGCGGCGCGCCGCCGACCTGGCCCTGGCCCGGCGCCTCCGCGAGGAGGGCGTCGACGCCTTCGTCGAGGCGTGGCTGCGGATGCCGATGTTCGCGGGCCTGCCGGCCTGGGCCCGGTTCGACGACGAGCGGCGCCGCAACACCGCCGAGGGGCTGGCCCGCAGCCTGGAGCTGGCCGGGACCGGGGCCCAGGCGCCGCTGTGGGACCGGCTGGCGGCGATCGACGTGCCCGTGCTCGTGGTCGCCGGCGCCGAGGACGCGAAGTACGCGGAGATCGCCACCCGCACCGCCGCGGCGATCGGGCCGAACGCCCGCGCCGCGCTGGTGCCGGGTGCGGGCCACAGCGCCCACCTCGAGCGTCCGGCCGAGGTGGTGGCGCTGGTCCGGGGGTGGCTGGCCGCCACCGGGCTCGGGGCGCCGGCCGGCTGACCGGCCGCGCCGCGGGTCAGGCCGAGAGCCACAGGCCGGCGGCGAACAGCCCGCCGAGGGCGAGCTGGAGCCGGCCGGTGGCCCCGAGCACCGGGACGAGGTCGGGCCCGACCGCGCCCGACAGCACGGCGGCGACCGGCCGTCGGGCCACGAGCGCGGCGAGCACCGCCGCGGCCGCCCACGGCCGGTCGCCGAGCACCGCGACCAGGGGCACGACCGCGAGGGCGCCCCCGACGAGCGCCACGTAGAGGGCCCGGGTGCGCCGGTCGCCGATGCGCACGGCCAGGGTCCGCTTCCCCGACGCCGTGTCGCCCGGGATGTCCCGCAGGTTGTTGACCACGAGCAGGGCGGTGGCCAGCAGCCCGACCGGCACGCTGGCGCCCAGGGCCAGCCCCGACAGCGCCTCCTCCTGCACGTAGGCCGACCCGGCGGTGGCGACGACGCCGAAGAACACGAAGACGAACACCTCGCCGAGACCGAGGTAGCCGTAGGGGTGCGGCCCGCCGGTGTAGAACCACCCGGCGGCGAGCGCGGCCGCGCCGACGACGAGCAGCTCGACGCCCACGGCCGCGGCCAGCGCCAGCCCGGCGGCGGCCGCCACGCCGAAGGCGGCGAGCGCCGCCCGCTTCACCGCGCCCGGCGGGCGCCGGCCCGAGCCGACGAGGCGCACCGGGCCGACGCGGCGCTCGCCGCTGTC